>JBFGNS010000001.1:0-116829 GCA_041574955.1 Thermoanaerobaculia bacterium
ATCCCCACCGAGTGCATGCACGGCACGAACTCTCCGTCGCCGAGCACCTCCAGCACGCTGGCGCCCATCCGGGTCATGATCCGCATGTGGACCACGACGTACGGGGAGTCGGTGATCTCCACCCCGATGTGGGCGATCGGCGAGCCCAGCGGGCCCATCGAGAACGGGATCACGTACATCGTGCGGCCCTTCATCGAGCCGCGGAACAGCTTCAGGAGCTTGGCCTTCATCTCCACCGGGTCGACCCAGTTGTTGGTCGGTCCGGCGTCGTCGCGGTTGCGGCAGCAGATGAACGTTCGATCCTCGACGCGGGCCACGTCGGCCGGGTCCGAGCGGCAGAGAAAGCTGTTGGGCCGCAGGCTCTGGTCGAGCCTGATGAAGGTCCCCGAGTCGACCATCCCGGCGCACAGCGCGTCGTACTCCTCCTGCGAGCCGTCGCACCAGTGGACCCGTTCGGGCGAGCACAGCTCGGTCATCTCCTCGACCCAGCTCAGCAGCTGTCGGTTCGTGGTTCGCGTCGCTATGTCGAGTACCATCGCGTCCTCCGTCTCGAGGCCGGTCATCCGGCGCTCCATTTTGTATCAGAGAGTTCCCGCGCCTCCTCCAGGCTGCGCGACCCTTGTTTCGAGGAACACGGACCAGGGGGCGTTGAGCGCTTCAGCGGTAGCCAACGACAGCAGGCGCGACCCGTGACGTTGCGCCCCGGGGTCTTCCCAGGCGGGCCTTCTTGGAGGCCACGGCCAGACTACGCCTACGGTTTCGCAGCCGTCACCACCCGGCCGGGCAGGCCGAGTCCACGGAAGGGCCTCGCGCAGGCTTCTTGTCCTTGACCCCCGCCGGCGAGTCCTCCACAATCGCGCGATGTTCCGTGCGCCCTGCCGTTGGACCGCGATCGCCTGCTTCGCGGCCTGGTCCGTCGGGCCGGCGCTCGGAATCGGTATCGCCGCCCATCAACTCGAGCACCACGGGCCGCAGCCGCAGGACCACTCGCACGCGGCCGAGGCGGCGGAGGCGTTTCTGCACGGCCATCTCCATGAGGACGGCGCGGACGACCACGCCCATCACGTGGCACCGCCCTCGTTCACGCCTTTGCGGCTCGGCCAGCAGGCCCGGTCCGAGCAACGTGCGGTAGCGGTAGCCGGCTCTCCGGCGCGGCCGGCAAGCCTGTGCCAGGCGGAGGGGCCTCCACCCGAGCCCGCGGCGCTCGCGCCGCCCGGCCCTTGCAGGCCCTGCGTCCTGCGCCTCTGATCCGCGCCTGGTAGCCGCCGCGCACCCGGCCGCGTCGGTCCGTTCCGGACGGCCGGCGGTGCGCATACCGGGTTGGAGATCTCTGGGGAGACCCAGATTGGAGGCACCATGCGACGGATGTCGCTCTTGATTCTGCAGTTGTGGGCTGTCGGGCTGGGCGGAGCTCCCGGCTTTGCAGGCACCTACGGCCCGGATGCCGAGGAACCGGCGCCCCAGCCGGTTGCTCGGCCGACGGTGACCGAGGCCGTCTTCCTGGCGGCGGTCGATGCGGCCCACCCCGCCTGGCGGGCGCTGGCCGGCGATCTCGGTGCGGCCGAGGCGCGGCGACTCGCGGCTTCCCTTCTCGAGGACCCGCGGCTCGAGTTGGCGCGGGAGGCCCCGGAGGGCCTGGCGCGGGAGTCGTCCTGGGGGGTCGCCTGGACGCCGCCGATCGATGGCCGCCGCCGGCAGGCGATACGCGTCGCGGAAGCGGATGTCGACGTGGAGACCCACCGCCTCGATATGCGAAAGCTGGAGCTCCGCTTCGAAGTGCGCGAAGGGTACGCGGCTTGGGCTGCCGGCGAGGCCAGGGCATCGCTTCTGGTGGAGCACGGCGGCCTGCTCGAGGCGCTGGCTCGACGGATGCGGAACCGGGCAGAGGCAGGGGAGGAGTCGCTGCTGACGGCGCGCCGCATGGAGGTGGCATTGCGGGGCGGGCGGGCTGCGCTGTCGAAGGCGAGGGCCGAAGAGGCCTCATCACGGGAGCGGGCCGCCGCGTGGCTGCCCGCGGGCGGTCCGGGGCTGGCGGCTACCAGGGCGCGGCTGCCGGAGCTGCCGGCAGCGCCTGCCGACCTCGGAGCTCACCTGGCCGATGCGGCTGAGAACCGGCCCGACGTTCGTGCCGCCCGTTCCGAAGTCGAGAAGGCCGAGTCACTCGAGCGATTGAGTCTGCGCGTTGTCGAGGCACCCGAGCTGCTCCTGGGTTGGAAGTCGGTCGACGACGATCTCGCCGCCGGCGCCAGCGGGTTCGAGGGTCCGGTGGTGGCGATCGGATGGCAGGTGCCGCTCTTCGACCGCCGCCGGGCCGATCGCCTGGCGGCGCGGTCCGCGCTCGAGGCCGCGACCGCGGGTCGAGAGTGGGCGACGCGGCGGGCTCGGAGCGAGCTGGCCGCCGCCCTCGCCGCCTATCGCGAGCTGAGGCGGTCGGCCCTCGATGCCCGGACCGGGCTCGAGGCTCTGGACGGGGTGGGCCAGGCGGCGACCGCCAGCTTCGAGGCCGGCGAGAGCACGGTCACCGACCTGCTGGAGACGCTGCGCGCCCTGCTCGGCGCCCGCCTCACCGCTCTCGATCTCTGGGCCGCCGCGCTCGAAGCTCACCGGCGGCTCGAGCTCGCTGCCGGCCGCCCGCTCACCTCTGGAGACCCGTCATGACGAAGAAGCAGCTGCCCGTTCTCGCTGTTCTCGCCGGCCTGGCTGCCTGGGCGATGGGCTGCGTCTCGGACCACGAGCACGCCCACGATCACGCCGAGGAGCAGGGCGAGAGCTGGACCGTTACCGTCTGGGGCCAGCAGTTCGAGGTCTTCGCCGAGACCGCTGAGCTCGAGGTGGGCTCCACTTCCGTGGCGTTCACCCACGTCACCGTGCTCGACGACTTCTCACCGCTGACCGGCGGCGTGGTCTCGGTCATTCTGCGTGACGTCGCCGGAGCCGGAAGTGTCTTCTCGGTCGGCGAGAGGACCCGGCCCGGGATCTTCTCCGTCCCAGTCATCCCCGAGGCCGCGGGTGAGTTCGACCTGGTCTTCCGCGTCGAGACGGCCGGCGGAGGTGAGGAGATTCCCGCCGGCAGGGTTCGGGTGGCGGAGGCCGGTGGTCGAGACGGGGGCACGGGCCTGGTCGAGGCGGCGCCGCGCTCGGCCGGGGCCGAGGCTGCCGCGGCCGCCGGTGCCGCGGCGGAGATCTTGTTCCTCAAGGAACAGCAGTGGAGGACGGCGTTCGCCACCGCCTGGCTCACCGAAGGAGCGGTGCGAGAGTCGGTGCGCGGACCCGGCCGCGTCGAGCCCGCGGCGGGCGGCGAGGTCGTCCTGACGTCGCCTCTCGACGGGATCGTCTCGGGCAGTCCGTGGCCGTACCCGGGGCGCGGCGTGGCGCGTGGAGAAGCCGTCCTGCGGGTGACGCCGCGGGTGGCCGCCGAGCGCAGTTTCGCCGAGCTCGAGGCGGACGTGGCGGGTCTCGAGGCCGAGACCGGAGCGGCGCGCCAGCGGCTCGAACGGCTCGAAGGCCTGCTCGAGCAGGGCGCCACCAGCCGGCGGGAGGTGGAGGAGGCGCGGGCGCGGGAGACGAGGCTCGCCAGCCGGCTCGAGGCCGCACGGTCGGACCTGGCGACGGCCCGCTCGGGCCGACGCGGGGCGGCCGGTTCGGCCGAGTCGGTCGCGATCCGCGCCCCGTTCGCCGGCCGGATCGCGCGGGTCGACGTGACACCCGGCCAGGCCGTCGCGGCCGCGATGCCGCTGGGCCTCTTGGTTCGCGACAGCCCCTTGTGGCTGGCGGTCGCCCTGCGGCCCGAGACGGCCGCGCGGGCGCGGTCCGCAGAGGGGCTGGACGTGCGGCTGCCCAACGGCCACGAGCCGCTGATCTTCCGCGGCGAGGAGCTCAGGCTCGTCGCGGTCGCGCCGGCCGTCGATGCGCACACCGGAACGGTCGCGGCGCTCTTCGAGGTCGCGGCGGAGGCCGCAGGACTGCCCATCGGCACCCCCGTGGAGGTCGAGATCCTGCTGGCCGGCGAGCGGGCCGGCCCGCTGGTGCCGGAGACGGCGCTGGTCGACGACGGTGGCGTCGCGGTGGTCTACGTGCAACGCGGTGGCGAGAGCTTCGTGCGCGCCGAGGTCGAGGTTCTGGCACGCCAGAGCGGGATGGCGCTGGTCGAGGGGCTCGAGCCGGGGTCTCGCATCGTGGTGCGCGGCGGCAACGCGATCCGCCGGGCGACCCTGGTGAGCCGGGACGTTGGCGACGGCCACCTGCACTAGATCGGACACCGGCCATGCTGAACCGACTCATTCGTTTCTCACTTCGTCACCGCACGCTGGTGCTGGCCACCGCCGGTGCGGTCGTCGTCTTCGGGTCGATCTGGATCGGACGGATGCCGGTCGACGTCTTCCCGGACCTTTCCGCTCCCACGGTAACGGTGATCACCGAGGCGCAGGGCATGGCGCCCGAGGAGGTCGAGCTCCTCGTCACCTTCCCGCTCGAGTCGGCCCTCAACGGTGCGCCCGGCGTCCGCCGCCTGCGCTCCGTCTCGGCCGCCGGCATCTCGGTCATCTGGGTGGAGTTCGATTGGAGTGAGGAGGTCTACCGCACTCGCCAGATCGTCGCCGAGCGCGTGCAGGGCGTGCCCCTTCCCGAGCAGGTGGATGCGCCCACCCTGGGGCCGATCAGCTCGATCATGGGCGAGATCACCTTCATCGCGCTTACCTCGGACACCGTCGGTCCGATGCCGCTTCGCCGCCTGGCCGAGACCGTGGTTCGGCGCGCTCTACTGGCGATTCCCGGGATCTCCCAGGTCGTGCCGATCGGCGGCGACGTGCGGGAGTTCCAGGTCGAGGTCGACCCGGCGGTGCTGACGCTGCACGGCGTTTCGCTGGAAGAGGTTGCCGGCACTCTGCGCCGTGCCAGCCGCAATCCGGCGGCGGGCTTCCATGTCGACGGAGGCCAGGAGTACCTGGTTCGCGGGCTGGCCAGGGCGCGAGGCACCGCCGACCTGGCCTCGGCGGTGGTGCGGGTGCGGGAGGGCGTTCCCCTCGAGGTGGGCGACCTGGCCAGGGTCGCGGTGGGGGCCGAGCCCAAACGCGGCACGGCCGCCTACAGCACCCGGCCCGCCGTGGTCTTGAGCGTCCAGAAGCAGCCCGAGGCGAACACCCTCGAGCTCACCCGCCAGATCGACCGGCTGCTCGAAGAGCTGGCGGCGGCTCTGCCGGCCGGCGTGGTGATCGAGCGGGAGAACTTCCGCCAGGCCGACTTCATCGAGATCGCGGTGCGCAACGTCGCGGCCGCGCTCGCCGAAGGCGGCGTGCTGGTGGTCCTGATCCTGCTCCTGTTCCTCGGGCATCTCAGGACCACCTTCATCTCGGCGGTCGCCATCCCGCTGTCGGTGGTCTCGGGCCTGCTGGTCATCGCGCTCGCCGGCGGCTCGCTCAACACGATGACCCTCGGCGGGCTCACGATCGCCGTCGGCGCTCTGGTCGACGACGCGATCATCGGCGTCGAGAACGTCTTCCGCCGGTTGCGTCTCGAGCAGTCCCTTCCCGAAGCAGATCGCCGGCCGGCGCTCGAGGTCGTCTTCCAGGCCTCATCCGAGGTCCGCGGCGCGATTCTGTTCGCCACGCTCATCATCATCCTGGTCTTCGTGCCGCTGCTGCTGTTGCCGGGCTTCGAGGGGCGCCTGCTGCGGCCCTTGGGGCTCGCCTACGTGGCGGGCCTGGCGGCTTCCTTTCTGGTCTCGGTGACGGTGACCCCGGCGCTCTGCTACGTGCTGCTACCCAGCGCCCGCATCCTCGAGCGCGAGCCGGCGCTCCTGCGCCGGTTGAAGTCGCTGTACCGTCGGGTTCTGGACTGGGCTCTCGAGCGGCGCGCGGTCGTCGTCGCGACCAGTGCGGTGCTGCTGGTCCTGTCGCTCACGGCGCTGCCGTTTCTGGATCGCAGCTTCCTGCCTCCCTTCAACGAAGGTTCGCTGACCATCGGCGTCATCACCGCTCCGGGAATCAGCCTGGAGGAGAGCGATGCCTTGGGGAGGAGCGTCGAGGAGTCCCTGCTGGCCTTCCCGGAGGTCGTCTCGACGAGCCGGCGGACCGGACGCGCCGAGAAGGACGAGCACGTCCAGGGCGTCAACCGATCGGAGCTGGAGGTGGTGCTCGAGCCCGGCCGGCCGAAGGAAGAGCTGCTGACCGAGATGCGGCGCGCTGTCGCCACGATCCCGGGCGTCGCCGTCACCTTTGGCCAGCCGATCAGCCACCGGATCGACCACATGATCTCGGGCAGCCGGTCGAGCCTGGCGATCAAGATCTTCGGCCCGGATCTGGCGGTGCTGCGCGGCTTGGCAGAGCGGATCGAAGAGGTGCTGGCCGGCACCGAGGACATCGTCGATCTCAGCAACCAGGAGCAGGCGAGCGTGCCGCAGCTCCTGATCGAGCCGAACCGGTCCGCGCTCGCGCGGCACGGCCTGAGCTCGGCCGAGTTCGCGCAGACGGTCGAAGCGCTGTTTCAGGGCACCGTTGCCGGTGAGATCGTCGAGGACGGCGTCGTCTCGCGGGTGGTCGTGCGCTACCCCGAGGAGCTGCGTCGGGATCGGGACCGGCTCGAAGAGCTGCCGATCATCACCCCGGCTGGCCGGCGGATCCGCCTGGGCGACGTCGCCAGGGCTCGGTTCGACCTCGGCCCCAGCCTCGTACGGCGCGAGAACGTCGAGCGGGTCGCCATGATCACCGCCAACATCGCCGGCGCCGATCTGGCTGGAACGGTGGATCGGGCGCGGGCGGCGATCGCCTCGGAGGTGACGCTGCCGACGGGCTACCGGGTCGCCTTCGGCGGCCAGTTCGAGGAAGCCGAGAAGAGCGTGCGGAACCTCGCACTTCTCTCGGTCGTCATCCTGCTCGGCATGTACGGGCTTCTCTACATGGCGTTTCGAGATCACCGCAGGGCGGCGATCGTGGCGGTCAACCTTCCGCTCGCGCTGATCGGCGGCATCGCAGCGGTCGTGCTGTTCGAAGGCGTGCTCAGCCTGGCGACGCTGGTCGGCTTCGTCGCCCTGTTCGGGATCGCGACCCGTAACGGCGTGCTGCTCGTGACCCACTATCAGCACCTGATCGTCGACGAGGGGCAGTCGCTTCTCGATGCGGTGCGCCGCGGCTCGGAGGAGCGGCTGGCGCCGATCCTGATGACCGCGCTGACCACCGGCCTGGCGCTGATCCCGCTGGTCGTGGCCGGCGACAAGCCGGGCAACGAGATCCAGAGCCCCATGGGCCTGGTGATCCTCGGCGGGCTGCTGACCTCGACCTTGCTCAACCTGGTGCTCATCCCGGTGCTCTTCTCGCGCTGGGGCCGGAGCGTCGACGCGTAGCCGGGCCCCGCCCAGCGCCGAGGCGATCCGGGAGGTGGCCGCGGCTGGACTAGACTTCGCGCGATGGCGGCCGAGACGGACTCACCCGCTCCCGAGAACGACCTCGCCGGCCGTCCCGCCGGCGAGGCCGTGCCCGAGCTCGTGTCCCGGCTCGGGGACCAGATCTTCGCTTTCAGCCTCAAGTTCTGCGGCAACCGGGAAGACGCCGAGGATCTGGTGCAGGAGACCTTCCTCCAGGCGTACCGCAAGTGGGACCAGTTCGAGGGCCGGTCGAAGCCGTCGAGCTGGCTCTACACGATCGCGGCCCGCGGTTGTCAGAGGATGAGTCGCAAGCGCTCCGGGGAGCCCCCGGGGCTCGACTCGTTGGACGAGGAGTCGCCGGCGGGGCTGGCGCCGGTCGCCAGCCTGCCCTCGGCCGATGACGGGCCGCTGGACGAAAAGCTGCGCAAGGAGGCCGCGGAGGTCGTCGATCGGGGGCTGGCCAAGCTCCCTCCCGAGTACCGGCTGCCCCTGGTGCTCAAGGAGATCGCCGAGCTGTCGCTGCGCGAGATCGGCGAGATTCTCGGCATCAAGGAGGCGACGGTCAAGACCCGGGTGCATCGCGGACGGCTGGCCTTGAGAGCCGAGCTGACCCGACATCTCGGCGAGCCGATCGAGGCCGCCGGGGATCACCCCCACCAGGTCTGCCTCGATCTCCTGCGGTCGAAGATGGACGCCATGGACCGAGGGGTCGCGTTCGCCGTGCCGGCGGAGGAGCTGTGCGACCGGTGCCGGGCGTTCGTTCACAGCCTGGACCTGACCGGCGCCGCCTGCAGGTGGGTTCGGGGGGGCGGACTGCCGGAGTCGGTGCGCAGGAAGCTCGAGGCCCGGCTCGAAGGCTGACCGGCCGTCAACCGTCGCGCTCGCTGGCGGCCGTAAGGCGAGCAGCGCCGGGATTCTCCGTGTGGTTCAACCACCGGGATCACCAACCGGAGCCGGGGGCCGTTGGGGACCGAGCGACGGCAGCGGGATCAGCCGCGACCTGGCTCGCTTGAGAAGGGAGTCCGGCCCGCCCTCCTCGCCGGCGCTCTGTGGCCGGTTGCTGGTTCTGGGGCGATGATGTATAATTCTTAAGAATTACTTGACAATCAAGAGCGCTTGCAGGGCCGCGTCGGCGCCAGGCCGCCTCGAGGGCGAATCTCGTGGCGTCTGGGAGTCGGGTGTGCCGTGGTCGAGCCCCTGCGACCCGGGTGACCGGGGGCAACGGAGCCTCGGCTGGGGTCGGCGTCCTGCGAGTGGGCCTTTGGCCGCGTGACGGCGGGGCGGACTCTCGAGCTCCCCCGGCAGCTGGTCGCAGACGTGCAGCCGAAACCCTGAACCATGGAACTGGGAGGTGCGATGTGAGACTGATTGACTGGGCGAACCGCAACCGCACGGTGACGGTGATCATCGCTGTCGCGCTGGCTGTTCTTGTCCTGATCCTCTCCAGGACGATCTGGCTCACGGGCCCCTGGGAGCTCGACCAGGTTTGCCTCGAAGGAGGCAGGGAGGTTTCGCGCGCCCAGGTGGCCTCGAAACAGCTGTGCAAGGCAGCGTGTGAGAACAAGTCGAATTGCGGGTACTGGACGTACGAGACCAGCGGGACCTGCATCTTGTGGCGAGACGAGCGCGGCCAGGACGTGCCGAGCACGCGAGCCTGCGTGGCCGAGAAGTGCGTAGCCTCCGGCTGTACGACCGGCTGCGGCTCCGCGCCCACCGCCGGCATCGGCTTGTGCGCCGGGCAGCCGTGATCGGCGTCATCAACGGCGGCGGAGCGGCGCTGGCGCAGACTCCCTAGGGAGTCCCGAAGTCGAACCGACGCCTGCCCGCGGCCCGGTGAAACAGCCACGCCGAGCCGGCGAACAGCGCGACGAAAAAGCCGTTCAGGAACACGATCTCGAGCACCGAGCTGGCCTCCACCCGGTGTTTGCCGAGGGCGAGCGCTACGGGGACGACGAGCGCCTGGGCCAGCGCCGTGGCGGACAGCGCGAGCGCCATGCCACGAGGCCGGAAGCGCGCGATGAAGGTGCCAAGGACCCCGACGCCGAGCACTCCGCCGTACATCCGGTCGGCCGGGTCGCCCTCGACTCCCAGGACGCCGACGGCGCCGATCAGCCAGACCAGGACCAGCGCCGCGCCGATCGCGACTCCGATGGCGGCACGGTAGGCGGTTTCGTAGCTGATCATCGCTGTCTCAAGGCTCGGCGGCTTTGGGTACGGTCAATGGAGTTCTTTGTATCACAAAGTATGAACCCCGGCAAGATGTGCTCGCGGAGGCGGGGCGGCTGAGGCTGGTGTAGGGTCGACGGGACCTCACCGCCTGGACCATGACAGCCCTAGTCCGTCAACGGCACGGATCGCCCGGCGTGATAGCCAGGCCGGCTCATGCCCGGTTCACTGGTCTTGCCAGTTGCCTGCCCGAGTTTGTACCTCGCAGCCGTGTGTCCACGGGCACACTCAGGTCGACGCGCTCGAGGCGGTCTGGAAGGCCGAGCTCGCCCGTCTCTACCCGAGCTCCGCGGCGACCTCCGCCCATTGGAGCCGAGCGCCTCGAGCGACCCGGCCCAACGCCATCGGCTGTTCGATGCCGTGAGCCGGGCTCTTGTCGTCTGCGATCGACCGCGCCTGCTCATCATCGACGATTTGCAGTGGTGTGATGGCGAGACCATCGAGCTGATCGGCTTCGTCGTGCGGTGCGGGCAGACGGCACTCGTCCTGATCGTCGGTACCGTGCGCTCGGAGGAGATTGCGCAGCAGCACCCTCTCGTCGGACTGATCGATGCGCTGGGTCACGACCAGTCGGTGACCACGGTGCCGCTGGGCGGCTCGACGAGGCCACTACCGCGACGCTCGCCGCCCGGCTGCGCGGCGAAGAGGCGCTCGATCCGACTCTGGCGGCCCGAATCTGGAGCGAGACCGAGGGCAACCCACTCTTCGTCATCGAGGCCGTTCGAGCTGGGATCTCCGGCGACGCGGGTCAGTCGGTGCTCACGCCGACAATGCGTTCGGTGCTGCACGCCCGGCTGGGCCAGCTGACCGACGGCGCCCAGAGACTGGCCCAGGTGGCGGCCGTCATCGGTCGGCCCTTCTCGTCGGACCTGATGGCCTCGGCCACCGGGCTCACCGAGCCAGGGCTGGTCGACGATCTCGACCAGCCCTGGCGTCGGCGGATCATCCGCGATCAGGGGCCCACCTACGACTTCACTCACGACAAGCTGCGGGCGGTTGCCCTGGAGATGGTCAGCCCGGCGAGCACTCTCGCTGCTGACCGACCTGCCGCCGTCACCCGACCGCGATGCGCTCGAGCTCGACCTCCGGATCGCTCTCGGATCACCCCTCGTCGCCCTCGAGGGCTACGGCGCCACGGCCTGCCACCACCGGCCGCGCAGAATCGGTGGGTCGACGGGCCGCGCGAGCTTGCGACAGAGCGCGAGGGCCGGCCGTTGTACTAAGATCGAGACGGTAAGCTGATTCGTGATCTCATGAAGATGGCAGGCAACCGCGCGTTCGAACTCGAGGAAACCCGGGCGCCGTCGGCCGAGCCCGGGTTGCGCGCCGAGCCGCCGCGGGCGCCGGTGGTCGGACGGCAACGCCTGACGATCGAGGAGATCGCTTACCAGGAGCTGTTGCGGTACGAGCCGCTCTACGATCGCGAGGGGCTGCCGCTGAGGTTCGAAGCCGACAAGGACGCGGACTGGGAGTATCTCGACTACCGCTTCTACGTAGCCCGCGCTGGCGCAGGGCCGGCCGGCTTCACCGGCATGGCGCTGACCCGCCGGACGCCCGGCAAGGCGCCCTCCAGCGTCTACTTCCGCAGCTCCTACACGCTCGACCAGTATCGCGGCATGGGCGTGTGGAAGGCTCTCTGGTCGTTCAAGCTGGCCGAGGTCATCCGGCTCGGATGGGCGAAGCCGGACACCGCTTTCTGGGTGCTGACGCGCGCCGAGGACTTGCGCTATCGGCGGCGGGGCTTCGGAGTCGAGAGCACCGTGGAGCACCGGTACAAGGGACAGTGGGAGCGCTTCCACATCTGGACCGCGCGCTGGTCTCGCGTCCTGCAGCACCCCGCGAACCAGCCCAGGTCGCAAGGGCATGTTCTCCTACACCTATAAGAACCACTTCGAGTTCGGTTACAACGGCAGGCCCTTCACCTCGCGCTCCGGCGCCCGCGACCGCTTCACGGTCGCCTACGGGCGCTGCGAGCACCGGCCGGGCGACTTTCGAGACGAGTGCCTGCGTGCCGCTCGCCTGGTGCGAGACAGCACGGATCTGCCGCTCAACGTCCTGTTCTCGGGTGGTGCCGACAGCGAGATCGTGGTGCGCAGCTTCGTCGCCGCGGGAATCCCGATCCGCGTGTCGGTTCTGCGCTTCCACGATGGTCTCAACCAGCACGACATCCGCTACGCGCTCGACTACTGCGGGCAGGCCGGCATCGAGCCCGACATCATCGATCTCGATCTGCTCCGCTTCTGGGAGACCGAGCTGTTCGACTACGCGGAGCTCTCGCACAGCGTGAGTCCCCAGTTCTGCACCACGATGTGGCTGTGCGATCAGGTCGACGGGGTGCCGATCATCGGCGGTGGCGAGTGCTTTCTGGCGGTCGAGTCGTTCGATGAGGAGACCGAGTGCGCGGCGGCGCCGGCTGCCGGCGCGCGCTGGTTTCTGTGGGAGCGGGAGAAGGTCGCGTCCTGGTATCGATTCTTCATGCGCACCGGCCGACCCGGGCTGGGCGGGTTCTTTCAGTACACGCCGGAGCTGCTGTGGGCCTTTCTGGTCGACGGATGGACCCGGCGGCTGGTCGGCGGCCGGGCCAACGGCGAGGTCGAGAACGCCTCCACCAAACTGCGCGTCTACCAGAAGTACTTCCCGCTCCAGGCGCGGGAGAAGTACACCGGGTTCGAGAAGGTCATGACGCACGACCAGCTGTATCGCAGCGAGCTGGAGAAGCGCTACGGCGACTGGAATCAGATAGCCAAGACCGAATACGATTCGCTCGTGGCTGCTCTGGTCTTCGACGAATCGGTGCGCCGCACGTGAGCGCCGAGCAGGACCTGGTCGGTCGGCAGATCGCCCACTACCGCGTGCTCGAGAAGCTTGGCGCCGGCGGCATGGGAGAGGTCTACCTGGCCGAGGACACGCAGCTCGGACGCAAGATCGCCCTCAAGGTGCTGCACGCCGGCACCGCCAGCGATCCCGAGCGCCTGGCACGCTTTCGCCAGGAGGCCAAGGCGCTGGCGTCGATCAACCACCCGGGCATCGTCACGGTCTACTCGGTGGAGGAGATCGACGGCCTCGACTTCATCACCATGGAGCTGGTGGAGGGGACCACGCTCAGCTCGGCGATGGGAGGGTCGCGGCTCAGCCTCGACCGCTTCTTCGACATCGCGCTGGCCCTCACCGACGCTCTCAGCATGGCGCACGAGAAGGGAGTCGCGCACCGCGACCTGAAGCCCGGCAACATCATGGTCGCCTCCAACTGGTCGATCAAGATCCTCGACTTCGGGCTGGCCAAGCTGCTGCAAGAGGCTCCGGGCGGACAGGACGAGACCGAGATCCTGACTCGCGAGTTCCAGGTCATGGGCACGGCGGGCTACATGTCGCCGGAGCAGTTGCGGGGCGAGACGATCGACTACCGCTCGGACATCTTCTCGCTGGGGGTCGTGCTCTACGAGATGGCGACCGGCCGCCGGCCGTTCGAAGGCAAGTCGTCCCTGGATCTGGCTACGTCGATTCTCAGGGAGACCCCGGCGCCGCTCACCGACCTGGCGCCCGAGCTGCCGCGGCACCTCGGGCGGATCATCAACCTCTGCCTTGGGAAAGACCCCGATTCCAGGTTCCAGACCGCGCGCGACGTCCACAATCAGCTGCGCGAGCTGAAGAACGAGATCAAGACCGAGGAGATCCTGACCAGCAGGATCGGGATCCGCCAGCTCGACGCCGGCCGGCCCAGACCCTGGCTGAAGAAGGCGGCCATCGCGGCGGGCGCCGTCGGGCTTCTCGCCCTGGGCTTCGCTCTCTACCGCGGCATCGGCGGGCCCGGCCGGGTGCCCTCCGAGGCCGCGGCGCCGCTCGCCGAGACGCCCCGGATCGTCGTCCTCCCGTTCGAGAACCTGGGGCCCCCAGAGGACGCGTTCTTCGCTGACGGCATGACCGAGGAGATCACCAGCCGTTTGGCGATGATCCAGGGGCTGTCGGTGATCTCGCGGACCACCGCCGTACGGATCGCCAAGACGCAGAGCATCCAGGAGATTGGTGAAGAGCTGGGCGTCGACTACGTGCTGGAGGGCACCGTGCGGTGGAGCCGCGACGCGGACGGACCGAGCCGGGTTCGGGTCACGCCCCAGCTCATCCGGGTGAGCGACGACAGCCACCTGTGGGCCACCACCTACGACGAGGTCATCGAGGACGTCTTCGACGTTCAGTCGGCGGTCGCCGCGGCGGTGATCGAGAGCCTGGGCGTGAGCCTGCTCGGCTCGGACCGGGAGTCGCTCGAGGCCCGTCCCACCGAGAGCGTCTCCGCCTATCAGGCGCTGCTGCGCGCCAGGGAATGGACGCGCCAGCCGTTCTCCGAAGAGACCCAGAGGATGACGGTCCAGATGCTGGAGCGGGCCGTCGAGCTGGACCCCGGCTTCGGCCTCGCCTGGGCCGGGCTCGCCCAGCACCATGCTCTGCTCTACTTCAACAATTGGGACGCGACCTCCGGTCGGCTGGCGCTGGCCAAGGCGGCGCTCGACAACGCGGAACGGCTGCTCCCCGACGACCCCCGAGCCCGGCTTGCCGCCGGTTACTACCGGTACTACGGCCTCGGCGACTACCAGGGCGCTATCGAGGAGTTCGAGGAGGCGGCTCGCGGCCTGCCGAACGACAGCGAGGTAATGCAGGCCATCGGCTTTGCCCAGCGTCGCCTGGGGCGGCTGGAGGATGCCCTCGATCGGCTGAGTGCGGCACGCGGCCTGGACCCGCAAAACGTGGACCTCATCGACCAGATCGCCGAAACGGCGCAGGCCCTGAGGCGCTATGGGCCGGCGGACGAGCAGTGGCGCCAGGCGATCGCGCTGGCGCCGGACCGCACCGTGCTGTACGAGCGCCGGGCCGAGAACGAGCTGCGCTGGCGGGGCGACGTGGCGTCCGCCCGCGCGATCCTGGAGAGCGCTCCCGAGCCGGACGCGAGCCTGTTCTCCTGGGATCGGATCGGGTTTCTCGATCTCGACCTGCTCGAACGGGAGTACGACGCGGTGCTGGCAGAGCTTGGCGGCAGCCCGCAGGACGATCCGGTCAAAGAGGCGAAGCGCCTGCTGACGCTGGGCCTGACCGCGCGGCTCGCCGGACGGGGAGAGCAGGCCGAGACCGCTCTCGAGGCCAGCCGCGGGATTTTCGAGAATCTGGTGTTCAGGTCGCCCGAAAGCCAGCGGTTCAAGAGCGGTCTCGGTCTGGCGCTAGCGCTCCTCGGTCGGCGGGAGGCGGCGATCGAGGCCGGAACCGAAGCGGTGGAGGGCAGCGCCACGGACCTCTTCACCGGACCCAGGAGGCGCGAGAACCTGGCCGCGATCTACGCCTGGTCCAACGAGCCCGACCGGGCGATCGAGCTGCTGACCGATCTCCTCTCGCAGCACTATCAGGCGTCCATCTCGCCCGCGCTGCTGGCGATCGACCCGACCTGGGAGCCCCTGCGGCAGGACTCTCGCTTCCAGGGCCTGGCCGGCGCCGGCTAGCCGGGCGGATCCCCTCTCGGTCTTCGGATCCACCAGCCACCGCGGGAGCGGGCCGCACACCGCTCGGTCGGTGGACGCTACTGCTCGACGCCCGGCACCAGACGGCGCAGCAGCACGTCGCCGATCGCGCTCTCCTTCCGGCCGCTGATATTGCCGCCCGTGGTCACGACCACCGTTCCCAGCGCCGGCACCACGTGGATGAACTGGCTGCCGGTGCCGGCGGCGGTGATCACCTCGTCGCCCCCCGCCTCGGGCGGCGTCACGAGCCGGCTCCACAGGTAGCCGTACCGCTGGGCTTCGTGTCCGGCCGTGATGCGCGTCGACTCCGCGATCCACGACTCGGAGACCACCTGCCGTCCGCCCCACCGGCCCTGGTCGAGCACCAGCTGGCCGATCTTCGCCAGGTCGAGGGGGCGCAGCCGCAGGGTACCGGATACCGCCGGGTAGCCCTCCGTGCGGCCCAACTCCCAGTCCCACGCCGTGATGCCGAGCGGCGCGAACAACGTCTGTGCCGCGTACTCGTCGGCCTGCATCCCGGTGGCCTGGCACAGGACGCCGGACAGCAGCTCGACGTCGTGGTTGTTGTACAGAAACCGGGTGCCTGGCGGGTCGACCACCGGGCGGCCGAGCGCCAGCTCGAACAGTGGCGGTCCCGCCGGCGGCCCCCGGATGGCCTCCCGGCGATCCCACCCCAGGCCGGCGGTCATGGTCAGCAGGTGCCGCAGCGTCACCCGCTCCCAGCCGGCTTCCGCCGCTGCCGCATGCCCGGGGAACGACCTCAGCACCGGCTCGTCCAGACCGTCGATCTCTCCGCGATCCCGGGCGATGCCGACCAGCAGGGAGGTGACGCTCTTGGTCACGGAGGCGAGCTGGTGGAGGTCGTCCCGCGAGTAGCCGTGGAAGTACTCCTCGAGCACCAGCTTGCCGTACCGGACAACCAGCAGCGAGTGGAGAAGCCCCGCGTCTCCGTGGGTCACCGCGCGCACCGTGGCCTCCAGGTGACCCGCTCTGATGCTCACGTCCGCCGGCGTGGCGGTTTCCCAGCCGCTGTCGGGGGCCGGCGGACGCAACCGGTAGGGCAGCTCCGGCAGGACGGCGAAGCCCGGTACCTCGGCCGGCGGCGTGCGGCGGAACACGGCTTCGTGCACGCTGCCGTCGGTCAAGATCGCCGTGCCCCGAAGCTCTCCTGCAGCGAGGTCAACCGTCAGGCCGAGGGTGTTGTTGCGGACCCAGGAGAGCCGCAGATCGTCCGGCCCTTGCCAGGTCCCGGCGAAGCCCCACTGCGCGACCTGCTTGCCGTCGCGCAGCAGGTGCATGGTGCCGGAGACCAGGTTGCCGGCGTGCTTGAAGGTCAGCGCCCAGCGCTCCGGTCCTTCGGCGGACAGCCAGATGCCGCTGCCGAGGCCCGGAGGGCCGCAGCCGAGCAGGAACGCGAGGGTGCCGGCCAGCAACCCCAAGAGGGTCCGGGCTGCCCGACGGGCCGACTCCTGTGTGGTCACCATCGATGACCCCGCGCGAAGCGCGCTTTCACCTTGGCAGATCGCCCCTTTGGGGCGCCATCCCTGTCGGGGTGGTGGCGCCCCCGGGCGGCAGGGCGGGCCCACGGCGACGCGAGGTCTGCCGTGGCATAGTCGACTTCGATGACTCCTCCGCTGCTGCGCAAGATCTGGCGTCCGGTCTTCGGTGACGGCGTCGGCCTGGCCTTCCTGCTGGCCGGGCTGGCGGCCGCGGTGCGCGGCGTTGGGATGCTCGGGCCGCAGCGCTTCTATTGGGTCCTGCCTGTCGGCTTTGCGGTGATGGCGCTGACGCCGCACCTGTTCTTGAGCAGGGAGGGTCGCCGACGTGCCGGGCTGCGACGCCCGGTGCGGCCTCGCTGGATCCTCTGGGGCGTGGCGCTGGGGGCCTTGGGCGCCGTGCTGTGCTACGGGCTGGGCGTCGCTCTCTACGGGGCGAGCGACGACAACTGGTTCGTGTCCGTGCGGCGCGCTTTCCCGATCACGCCGGAGATGGCCGCCCTGCCGACCGCGCAGCTGTTCTGGATCATCACGGTACCTTCATTGATCTTCAGCCCGGTGGGCGAGGAGATCTTCTTCCGTGGGTTCCTGCAGCAGGTCGCGGAAGAACGCTGGAGCCACCGCTCGGGCCTGATCGTCGACGCCGGCTGGTTCGCGGTGGTGCATCTGGTCCATCACGGCATCGTGAGGATCGACGGCCAGATCCGGGTCTTCCCGCTCTCGGGTCTGATCTGGGTGGCCCTGATCTTCGGCACCGGCGTGATGTTCGCGCTGCTGCGGCGGCGAGCGGGCTCCCTGCTGGCCCCGATCTTGTGCCACGCGGCGTTCAACCTGGCGATGAACTTCACCATCTTCTACTGGCTTCCCGGCTCGCCGGTCGGGCCGTCGCTGGGCTGAACCGCCGGGCCGGCTGGCTCAAGCCGAGGTGCCCCCAGGTCGGCCGCGACCGCCGCGGCGGCGCGCAGCCCCGAGTCGATCGCGCCCTGGATCGAGGCGTTGTCGAGGCGGTCGCCGCAGGCGTAGAGGCCGTCGGCGCGGCGCACCGGGCGCGCGGCGGGCTCGAGCGCCCCGGGCGGCTGGGCGGGCAGCGCGTGGCGGATCTCGTAGCTGCGCAGGTGCCGCCAGCCGGAGACCCGGCATCCGAACCAGCCGGCGAGCTGGTCGCGCACCGCCGCCTCGAGCTCGGGGCCGGCGGGGGCGGGGCCGACCACCGTCGCCGAGATCAGGTGCTCGCCGGCGGGGGCGTAGGCTGGCGCCACCAGGCTGGGCACGCAGAGGTTGTTGACCGGGCCCTCGCCGTCGCCGTCGAGGACCAGGATCGGTTGATCGACCGGCGGCCGGTCGGCGGCGAAGTAGAGGCAGGTGGTCGCGCACCAGTCCTCCTCGGGCTCGCCGGTCAGCCTCGGATCGGGCGCCGCGACCACCACCGCATCGGCTGCCAGCCGCTCGCCGCTCTCCAGCGCCACGCTGCCGGCGTCGGCGGCGACCACCCGCGCCCCGGTGGTCACCGCGCCGTCCGGCAGCGCCGCCGCGATCTGCGCCGGAATCTGCCCCATGCCGCGCGCCGGCAGCACGGTGTCGCCCCGGCTGAAGGTGCGGAACACGAACTCGAACATCCGCGACGAGGTGCCGAGCTCGCGCTCGAGGAAGATCCCGCCGAGGAACGGCCGGAAAAAGCGGTCGATCATCGCCGCCGTGAAGCCCTCGCGGCGGAGCGCTTCGGCGGTGGTGGTCTCGGGGGTGCGGAAGATCCGCTCGGGCGGGGTGGCGAGGAGCCGTCGGCGGAGTCGCGCCACCCGCAGCTTGTCGCTCAGCGACCCGATCGGGGAGAGCACGCCGCCGACCGCCGCCAGCGGTCGGCGGAACGGGTCCGCCAGGCGGTGGAAGCGGCCGTCCAGCCGCACCAGGGCGCCGGGGAAGAAGGCGCGCGTCTCGAGCGCCGCGAGGTCGATCTCGTCGCCGCAGGCCGGGTAGGCGGCGAGCAGCACCTGGAAGCCGCGATCCAGCAGAAAACCGTCGACGGCGTCCGTGCGCGCCCGGCCGCCGACGGCGGCCGCCGCCTCGATCACGCGTACCACGGCGCCAGCACGCGCCAGCCGCCGCGCGCAGGCGAGCCCGGCGAGACCGGCCCCGACGACGACCACGCGGCGGCCGGTGAGGGTCGTCGCGGTCATCGGTCGAGGATAGCGCGGCGGTGACGCCGACGAGGGGCCCATCGAGCCCGCGGTCAGCCTCTGTCGCCAACTCGCCTTCGGCCCATACGGTACTCCAGCCGCAGGAATCGTGCCGCGCCGTCAGATCGCCGGCCGACGCGCCCTGGTCTTCCGTCCCGCCGGCCGCGCGCACCGTGATCGTCTCGTCGAGCGGCAGGCGCCACGGGCGGAGGCCGGCGAGCTGCAGGTAGACGCCCTGGTCGCCGGCGTCGTCCGGGCCGCGGTGGGTGGAGAGCGCCAGCTGGCCGCCGTCCCGGTTCTCGAGCCGCAGCAGCGAGGTCAGCACGCCTGCGGCAGCGGAAAGGCGATGTTCATGTAGCGCACCTGCTCGCGCACGTGCTCGCTATAGAGCGCGGCGTACAGGGTCTCGCCCGTCGCTTTCCAGGTCCGGACCCAGGCTCGCACGTCCGGGCGGCCGTCGCGGGCGTCGTCGACGTCGCAGATCGCGTTGGTCATGTCGCCCGACGCCGTGTCCGGCCCGGGCAGCCCCATCTGGCCCAGCCGCCGGGCCAGCCGGAAGAACAGCCGCCCCCCGCGGCGGAACCCGGGCTGCCAGGCGTGTCGGGCGTCGAGCTGGTAGTCGGCGGTGTGCTCGTAGAACCGGCGGATTCGCGGATCGACCTGCGCCGGCTGGAACCCGCCACCGGCGTAGCGCGAGGACATGCAACTTGCGCAGCACACGCGGCCGTCGGCGAAGCAGAGCGTCGTGAGCCTCCTCGAGGCAGCCGATCGCGTGCGCCGTCACTTCCAGGCGATTCTCGAGCCGCACGGGCTGACGCTGCAGCAGTTCAACGTGCTGCGAATCCTGCGCGGCGCGGGCGAGGACGGGCTGCCCACCCTCGAAGTGGGTCAGCGGATGATCGAGAAGACGCCGGGCGTGACGCGGCTGCTGGATCGGCTGGAGAGCAAGGGCTGGGTGACCCGCGAGCGCTGCCGTCGCGACCGGCGGCGGGTGTTCTGCCGGACGAGCCGATCGCGCGCGGCGAGGAGGCCTGTGTGGCGGGCCTCGATGGCGAGGAGCGCCAGCAGCTGCAGGCCCTGATCGACCGCATTGTCTCGTAGGCGGTGGGCGGGCTGGCCGCATGGGGTGGAGCCACCACGCTGCTTGCCCCGCCGGGCGGTGCACCGGGCGACGTTCGGAGCCGGCGTTGACCGCCGCCCGTTGTGCTCTATACTGAGCCAGCCGAGATTCCCTCGGAGCGCGGCGCTCAACAGGATCCAGATCGAGGATCGCGCCGCCCGCACGCATCCCTTACCTATCTCTGTTGTGTGGGGAGGACCACGGTGGCCGTGAGTCGTCACGACGGCGACGCGGCTGACCGGAGAGAAATATCTGTATGCATATGCTGACCGACACCGAACCCGCCGACGGGTTCGCTCGATTCCAACTCGATCCGCGGCTGCGCCGCGGCATCCAGGCCGCCGGCTTCGAGACGCCGCGGCCGATCCAGACCCAGGCGGTCCCCGCCGCCCTCGCCGGGCGCGACGTGCTCGGCCTGGCCCAGACCGGCACCGGCAAGACCGCGGCCTTCGCGATACCGGCGATCGCACGCCTGCTGGCTGAGCCGAAGCCCGGGCCGCGGGTGCTGGTCGTGGCACCGACCCGCGAGCTGGCCGCGCAGATCGGTGCCGAGTTCGAGACCCTCGCCCGGTTTACCGACCTGCGAGTCGCCACCGTCTTCGGCGGCGTCTCGGTCCACGGGCAGCGCAAGGCGCTGGCCAGGGGGCCGCAGATCCTCGTGGCCTGTCCAGGCCGTCTGCTCGATCTGCTGGGACAGGGGATCCTCCGTCTGGACCGGATCGAGCTGCTGGTGCTCGACGAGGCGGACCACATGTTCGACATGGGGTTTCTGCCGGATATCCGCCGCATCCTCGCGCTGCTTCCCGACCGCCGTCAGAACCTGCTGTTCTCGGCCACCATGCCGCCGGCGATCCGGGGGCTGGCCGACCGGGTGCTGCGCGATCCGCACGTGGTCGACGTCGCGCATCGGACGCGGCTGGAGACGATCGAGCACGCCCTCTACCCGGTGGCGCAGACGGGCAAGCTGGCTCTGCTGGAGCACATCCTGGGCGAGGGGACGCTGCACTCGGCCATCGTCTTCACGCGCACCAAGCACCGCGCCCGGCGGCTCGCCCAGCAGCTCGCGCGGGCCGGCCACCGCGCGGTGGCGCTGCAGGGCAACATGTCGCAGGGGCAGCGCCAGCGGGCGATGGACGGTTTCCGCAAGCGCCGGTTCGACGTGCTGGTGGCCACCGACATCGCTGCCCGGGGCATCGACGTCGAGCAGGTGTCGCACGTGGTGAACTTCGACATGCCGAATACGCCCGACGCCTACACCCACCGCATCGGCCGGACGGGCCGTTCCGAGCGGCAGGGGAAGGCCTACACCTTCGTTACCGCCGAGGATCACGGCCTGGTGGTGCAGGTCGAGCGTCGGCTCGAGATGGCGATCCCGCGGCGCGAGGTCCACGGAATCGAGAGCGCTCCCTTCCCGCAGGTGGGGCCGGTCGGCCGCGCCCTCCAGTCGCACCGCCGGCCGCCGGGCAGGGTCGGTGCGGTCAGAGGCCGGCGCGCGCGCCGGTCGCGGCGCGGGAGGAGCTCATAGCCGGCGGCGCCGCAGCGATCGGCCCGAGCGCGCGGCTGCTGAAGGGCCTGGTCCACCTCGGCCAGAGCAAGGGCTATCTGCTGGCGGCCGAGATCCTCGAGCAGCTGCCGGAGGGCGGCTCGGAGGAGTACCGGGCGGTGCGCGAGGCCGTCGCCGCGGCCGGGGTCGAGGTGATCGAGGGAGCCGAGATGTACCGCAACCGTGCTCCGGCCCCGCTCGCCTGGGCCGGCTCCGAGGACAGCGAGCCCCGGCCGGAGCCCGACCCGCGCGGAGTCGGCGGCGGCGGTGATCCGCTGCGCATGTACTTGCGCGAGATGGGCGCGGTTCCGCTGCTCGACCGCCAGGGAGAGCTCGAGATCGCCCGCCGGCTGGAGCGCGGCGAGAGGCGGATCTACGTATCGCTCGGCGCCCGCCCGCAGCTGACTCGCCGGCTGCTGAAGCTGCACGAGGACGGCGAAGGCCCGTTGCGAACACCGCGCTCGAGGCGATCTCCGCGGCCGGTCCCGGCGGCGGGGCAGGCGGCCGACGACCGGGTCGCCGGGCAGCTGGAGGTGCTCGCCCGGGTGGTGCGGTACGACCGCGACATACGCGAGCTACGCCAGCGGCAGAAGCGGCTTCGGACGGTGAACGACCGCTACGACGAGCTCGAGCGCGAGATCGACCGGGTGGCCGAGAAGCTCGCGGTCGAGATCCGCTCGCTGCGCCACACCTCTCGCATCCGGGCCAGCCTCGTCGAGCTCCTGAGGCAGGTTCGTAACGAGCTCGCGGCGCCGGAGCGCGCGCTGCGGCGAGCCCGGCTGGCCCTCGACCGGAGCCCCGATCCCGCGCTCCGGGCGCTCCATCGCCGGCGCATCGCCAAGCACCGGCGGCGGCTGCGGGCGCTCGAGGCGGAGTACGGCATGAGCGTCGGCGAGCTGGCGGAGGCGTTCGCCGCGGTGCGTCGAGGTGAAGCCGAGTGGGAGCGGGCCAGCGAGGAGCTGGTCGTCGCCAACCTCCGGCTGGTGGTGTCGGTGGCCAAGAAGTACACCAACCGAGGCCTGCCGTTCGCCGACCTGATCCAGGAGGGCAATATCGGGCTGCTCAAGGCGGTGGAGAAGTTCGAGTACCGGCGCGGCTACAAGTTCTCGACCTACGCCCACTGGTGGATCCGCCAGGCGATCACGCGAGCCATCGGCGACCAGGTGCGGACCATCCGCATTCCCGTGCACATGATGGAGACGATCAACAAGCTCGGCCTGACCACCGGCGCGCTGGTCCAGGAGCTCGGGCGGGAGCCGACCGTCGAGGAGATCGGCGCACAGATGGACCTGCCGGCGGCGCGCGTGCGGGAGATCCTGGAGATGGCTCGCTACCCTGTCTCGCTCCAGGCGCCGGTGGGCAAGGAAGGAGACGCGCGGCTGGAGGACTTTCTCGAGGATCCGGCGTCGATCTCGCCGCTCGAGTCGGCCCTGTCGCGGGGTCTTCGCGAACGGACTGCGGAGGTCCTCAAGACCCTGACGCCGCGCGAGGAGCAGATCGTCCGCATGCGGTTCGGCATCGGCGAGAGCTCGGTTCGGACGCTGGAGGAGGTCGGCCGGTCGTTCAACCTGACCCGCGAGCGCATCCGCCAGATCGAGGCCAAGGCGATGCGCAAGCTGCGTCACCCGAGCCGGTCGGTCAAGCTCGATGCCCCGCCAGAAGCGCCGCCGCGAGACGAGTCACCCGAGTAGCGACTCCACCGGCGCGTCGTGCGCTCGCCGTGGTACCGTCCGCGAGTTCCACACCGCGCTGTTTATCGCGCTTCGCTGCGGGCGGCCGAGGCCTACGCGGCGACGATTCCGAAAGGAGCCAAGGCATGCACCTCGGGCACTTCTCGATCAGCCTTGCGGTCAAGGACCTCGCCGCCTCGCGCGCTTTCTACGAGAAGCTCGGCTTCCAGGTGGCGGCGGGAGAGGCGGAGCAGAACTGGCTCATCCTGCAGAACGGAGACAGCACGATCGGCCTGTTCCAAGGCATGTTCGAGCGCAACGTGATCACCTTCAACCCGGGTTGGGATGCGCGTGCCCGGCGTCTCGAGGATTTCACCGACGTGCGCGACATCCAGCGGCACCTGAAGGCCGACGGCCTGACCCTGACGGTCGAGGCCGACGAGTCGACCACCGGCCCCGCCAGCTTGATGGTGATCGACCCCGACGGCAACCCGGTGCTGATCGATCAGCACGTGGGCTGACCGGCCGGGGACGGGTCTGCGGCAGGATTGCCGTTACGCCCCGAGACGTCACCGGGTGCTCGCTCTACTGTCCGGCGCGACCTCGCGCCAGACGCAAGCCTGCCCCGGCGGCTACCCTGCTGCGCGGAATCTCACCTCGGGACTCAGTCGCGAAGACCCATCAGATACTCTGCTACGCCCTTCGAAATCCGCACTCCGCTGGCTCTCTGGAACCAGGAGAAGGCGGGGTCCGGGTTGACCTCCAGTGCGTACCACTTCTTGGCGCGGGTGATGATCAGATCGACGCCCGAGAAGTTCATTCCGAGCATCCTCGAAACCGTGATGCAGTTCGACTTGACGGAGTCGGGTATTCGAAGGGGAAAGAACGCGCGCCGTCCCCTTGGACCCCCCGAATAGCGGTAGTCGACTGCGGTCGCCTTGATGCCCACGCCGAAGACTCGGTTGCCTACGCAGTGAACGCGGGCGTGCGTTCCCTCGATGAACTCCTGGAACAGCGATGGCGACTTGTGCAGCAGTTCGAGCCGCTCCAGGTCCTCGTCCCGTACAAGGCGCACGATGCTGCGTACGCCACTGGCGCTCTTGAAGATGACGCGCCCTCGGTACTTTGCGATGAACCTGCGAGCCGCGTCCGGATCGCAGGTGAGCAACGAGCGGGGAACGTGGAAACCGGCTCTTGCCAGGCAGTCGAGCTGCAGGGGCTTGTAGAAGTTCGTCAGGCTGGCTTCCATGGGGTTGATGAGCCTGGGAATAGCCGCCTCCAGAACCTCTCGCACGAAACTGATCCACGCCATCACCAGAGCTTCACAATCGTCTGCCGAGAGCTCATCCGGAAGCTCCCAGGCTTCGGTATCGATGTGGCGGAGGTAGGCCCCAGCGTACCTTGTTGGCTGGAACGACCGACCGCGATACCTCAGGGAACGAGTCACGTGTCCCGTACGCGACTCGATGACGTGCCCCCTGAACGTGTACGGTAGCGTGCTTTCCTCGAGTAGATCGTACCGGCCCCCCAGCTCGGCGATCTCCGACGCGATCAACTCGACGTGCGGATCTGACATGTTGCCGCATATCAGTACTCGTGGTGCCATTCGGAACCTCTCGAGGAGTCACAACGTTGCCGTTGCCAGGCGTCCCTCAGTCACTTCTTCGAGGTGGTTTTCCAGCATGCTGGCGCATGAGGGCTCGGAGGAGAACCGGCAAATGCTCTGGCAGGTTGACTGCGCCCACCGTTCTCGTGAGGCCGAAGCCCAGGTGTGTCTGCCGGACCTTTGTGGTCACAATCTCGCAGACCTGGGTGTCGGCCAGCTCGGCAGCGGCCAACGCAGCGCGCGAGAGTGGGTTCTTGCGCGGCACCCGGCGCGGTGCAAGATCAGGATCGGCTCCTCCAAGCGGAGATTCAAAGACCTGCTTGGCCACCACAGTGACCAGGTGCAGGTCCTCCATGCGGCCAACTCGAACCAGCCGGCGGGGTAGATACGGCTCCCCGTGCCTCCTGTACCTCGGGTTCTGGGAGGTTGGGACGTCCATGCCGAGAAACTCCATCTGCTGGTAGCCTCTCGTGCTGCTTGGCAGCCGAGTCGTGTCGTTTGTCGAGATGCTCCGTGGAAGAGAGAAGCCCGCCTGACGAAGTAGCCTGCGCTGCTCCATGGGCGAGGCGATCATCACCGAGCCGGTGTTGAGGCGCGGTGGATTCAATAGGCAGGCGGGGTACTTCACTCTCAGGAAGTGCTGTACCGAAGCGAGGAGCACCATCCTCTCACCCAGGACGTACTCGTAGTCCCTCTTGGAGAAGGCGGACGCATCGCCTTGAGAGGGAGTCTCGAGTGACGGCCCGATCAGAATCCGGTCTCGTTCGGCGCTGACTCGGAGAGGAAACCTCACCGACCAGGGCGCCCCAGACCTGCTGAGCGAGGCGCCGAGGCGGGTGGCATCGGCCCATTGCTGTGGAAGAAACCGCAGGCGACGGCGCAGGTGTCTGTCGCCCGCTACGATGCTCTCAACCGCTTTCTGAAGGACAGAATCAGGCGCATCCCAGACTATGAGCCTGGTCATTGCGCCCCCGTCTGTCTCACTAGCTTCGCTTCTTGGCGGACTTCCTGCGCGCCGTCTTCTTGGCGCGCGGCCGCGGCTCCGTGAGCGCTCCCTGCAGCGACGCTTCGAGCTGCTGGAACGATCGCTCCAGCGCCTGGATACGGTTGGCGAGCGCAGCTACATCGGCCGAGGTGCCGGCAGCACCGGCAGCAACGCCGGCGGCACCGAACATCTCACTGATGTCCTTCGCCTCCTTCGCCGGTTCCTTGTCTCGGATGGCCTTGTCGATTCTCGGCTTGTCGGCTAGGTCCTTGCGGTTCTTCTGGTCCCTGAGGGCCTTGTCGGCACTGTTCTTCGCGTCGCGGATTTGCTTGTCCGCCGCCTGCTTGGCGTCTCGGGCAGCCTTGTCGATGCGTGCCTTGTCCCGAACCGCCTTGTCGCGGACGGCCTTGTCGATTCGCGGCTTGTCTCTCCTGGCCTTGTCGGCAATGGCCTTGTCGACCCTGCCCTTGTTGTCACGCACGCCCTTGTCTATCAACCGCTTGATCGGATTGAACAGAACGGCCGAAACCTCCGCTGGCAGGTTGAGGCTGGCGGCATAGTCAAGGAGCTCAGAGGGGGGAACGCTGCGGAAGTCGGCCCCGGGTATGTTGAGGGCCTCGAGTTGGCTGTACATCGCCTCCAACTCGTCCGGATCGAACTCGTAGATGTCGACGACCTCGCCCGCACCCTCATCGAGTGACGAGAGATCATCGAAGTCAAAGAACTCGTCGACCTCTTCGAGCTCCAGTGGGTCGTAGCTTGGAGACGCGGCAATCCCCAGAGACTGAAACACAACGCCGATTTCTCGCGCGGTCAGCTCCTTGATGGGGCGCTCCAGCAGAGTTGCGACCTCGGGTCGTTGCTCGCCCCTGATGAACGGCTCCGAGGTCTTCTTGGCCCGAGAGCGCTTGGCGCTCTTCTTCGGCTTCTTGGCTGGCATGGCTACCTCCTTGGTCCGGCCCGGGTGCCGAGGCCGTGCCCAGGCCGGTGCAGACCTAAAGCGGCCGCGCTGTACGCGGCGGTTGAATTGAACTACGAAGCCTAGAGTGAGTATAACACGGACACGCTCACGCGGCCGCCGACGGGAGGTAACCTCGGCGAGGTGGGCGCCTCGGAGAATAGGCGTCGATCGGCCTCGCCGGTCGCTGAGGTCGCGAGGCAGTCCGGACGCTGGATACCCTAGGAGTGAGCACGTTGAACCGGGTCGTCGACTACCTGCTGCAGCAGCTGGTCCATGTCGCTCAGCTCACCTGGCGGCTGGGTCTCTGGTTGCAGAGGCTGATCGGAAGGTGGGTCAGACGGAGTGGTCGGCATGCCCGCGGCCCCGCGCTCTCTGGACTGGATAGGGAGGCTTTGGAGGAAGACCTCGGACATCTGGTCAGGGAGCTTGGCGGACGTTGGGCCTACCTGGAGGACAAGCGCCAGACTTTCGGTGTGGATTGCCAATCGCTCGTGGACCAGGCCTTGGAGGCGGCTGATGCGGCCGCGAGCTACGGGGAAGCCCTCGGTCTCTTCGTGGCGGGCCTGCACGACGGTCATGCGGCGGTGTTGCCACCCGGGTGGGAGCAGTCACTCGGCGAACGCGATCTCCGACGATGGAGCCTGCGGTACAGGATCGTCGAGGCCGCGGACGCGCATGGTCCAGCCGGGGACGGCGAGTCGACCACTCTGCGCCTCGATCCTGGTGGCGATCTCGTAGTGACGGTCGACGGCGAGGAGGTCGAGACCGCCTTGCGTCGCCTGTCCCGCCTCCAGCCGGCGTCGTCCCCCTGGCATCGAAGGGCCCTGGCGGTCGCCGCGCTTTGTGGCGAGAAGTGGGCTCAGGCAGATCTGCCGCCCCCTACCCTGCGACTTGGTGTGCGGGCGCCCGGCGGTGCGGAAGTCGAGCGCGAGCTGACCTATGGGCCGGCCAGGGGGGATCGGCTCGGCATCGGGTGGCGAGTGCTGCGCGACGGGATCGGCTACTTGCGCGTGGCGACCTTTGGGGAGCACGGGCATCAGAGGAAGAGAGTCCGGCAGGCTCGCAGGGCCCTGGGCGATGCCTTTTCAGCCGCCCAGTCCGGGGGAGTCCGAGCCCTCGTGATCGACCTCCGCGGCAACGGAGGTGGTACCGATCTGCTCGGACAGACCCTGGTGCAGCATCTCTGTCGAGAGCCCGTGCATTACTTCACTCTGCAAGGACGGACCAAGGTCAGCTGGCTCACGGGAGTGCCTGCTTTCGGGGCAGCCTTTGGACCCAAGGTTCCGGTCCACGTGGAAGAGAACGCTGCAATCACCCGCTACTCGGGACCTGTCGCATTGCTGATCGACAGCCGCTGCTACTCCACGGCGGACAACGTGGTTGCGGCGTTGGTCGACTGCGGACGGGTGATTACCGTTGGCGTGCGGACCGGCGGAGGCTCGGGAGCACCACGTCAACTGGCAGTGCTGCCTCGATCGCGATGCCGGGTTCTGGCATCGACGATGCGTGTGTACCGTCCTGCTGGTGAGCTTCTCGAGAGTCGAGGTACGATCCCCGACATCGAGGTCCGGCCGACGAGCGCCGACCTGGAGGCCGGGCGCGATGCGCCGCTGGAGGTAGCCCGGCGACGCCTGCTGGCGGCCGTGCCGCGATAGCGCAGGCCTGCGGATCTCGCGCGGCGCGATCCGGCAGTCGAAGTTGCCTGTGCGACCGGGCGGTCCACCGGGCCGACGCGGAGCTCTTGCCCCCGGGGTGGAACGAGCGAGGCTCGATATCGCCGGCGTGAGCGCACGCGGAGTGGAAGTCGTCGCCCGACTCGAGGCCTCGGAGCCGCGGCTGCCTATCGGTCGCCGCCTCTGTTACCGTGCTCCCGGCGCGGCCGGGCTGGGCCCTCCGGCCAGCCTATTCGCCGCTCAGCCCGCGGTAGAGCGTGCGCGTCATCCGCTCGGTGGTGATGAACTGCCAGCTCCAGTCGGCGTCGAAGTCGGCCAGCGGGTTGGCGGCCAGGACCTCCTCCTCGGACTTGCCGGCCTCGACCAGGGCGGCGACGCGGGTGCGGGCCTCGCGCAGCATGGCGACCGCCGCCGCCAGGTCGGCCTTGCCGGCGAGCGGGCCGTGTCCGGGGATGATCCGGGTGGCGTCGTCGGCCATCGCCAGGATGCGCTCCTGGGCGGCGATGTAGCCGTCGACCGAGCCGCCGGAGTCGAGGTCGATGAACGGAAACATGCCGTTGAACATCACGTCGCCGGTGTGGATGACGTTGTCGTCGCGGAAGTGGATGACGGCGTCGCCGTCGGTGTGGGCGCGCTCGACGTGGAACACGTGGGCGGCGCGGTCGTTGAGGTGGAAGGTGACCGAGTCGTCGAAGGTCACCACCGGCAGCGCCTCCTCGGGCGCCGGCGCGCGGCCGGAGCCGGTCGACATGCCGTCGGCCAGCAGCCGCCGGCGCAGGTTGTCGTGCGCCACGATGGTGGCGTCTCTCTTGGCCAGCGCGGCGTTGCCGCCGATGTGGTCGCCGTGGACGTGGGTGTTGATCAGAAAGTCGACCGGCTCGTCGGTCAGCTTGGCGACCGCCGCCAGCAGCTTCTCGGTGAGCGGCGGCAGGCCGTCGTCGATCAGCACCACCCCGTCCTCGCCGGTCGACAGGCCGAGGTTGCCGCCGGCGAAACCGCCGACCCCCTCGAGCATGTACAGCCCCGGCGCCAGCTCGGTCGACTTGTACGAGATCTCGGGCGCCTGGGCCGCGATCGGCAGGGCGGCCAAGGCGGCCAGCAGCAGCAAGAGAGCGAGTTTGTCGCGCATCATGGGTTCTCCGTCCGAAGTTGCCTGGTTAGGGTTCGAGGCTAGCAGATGGCCCCAGCCCCCGAACGGGAGCCGGCGGACGCCGCGCGACGGCTCCTCAGGGCAGGGTGTAGCGCTCGGGGTAGCTCACCGCGGCCAGCTCGAGCGGCTCGCCCCGCCGCTCGTCGCAGCTCATGCGGTAGGCGAGATAGCCGTCCACCGCCCGTCCGCTGTCCCACTCCGAGGAGTCGAAGATGATGCCGCACCAGCCGTCGCTCTCGCCGGTGCGCACGGCGAGGGTGGGGATGGCGGTCTCGGCCCACGACCGGGTGCTGCCGAAGAAGGCCAGACGGTAGGGGTCGGTGACGTCGATCGGTCGGTCGCCGATGCGGCCATGAGCCGCCACCAGCCTGCCGGTGTAGTAGCCCAGCTCGCGGTGGCCGCTGACGGCGCGCACGACGAGCTCGAGCGCCGAGCCGTCGGCGAGCTCGAAACGGAAGCTCTCGTCGGGCTGGCCGCGCATGGCGCACGGTGCGTACAGGATGGTCTGGGGGCCGGCGCCCCGAAACAGGGCCGAGCCGCCGGCCGTCCGGATGAACAGGTTGCGGCTCGCCTGGTAGAACCAGAACAGGTCCTGCGGATCGCCCAGGCGGAACTGCCCGTGCGGCCAGCGGGGCGTGCGCAGGAAGAACCGGTCGAGCTCCAAGGCGTCGCCGAGGTACCGGGCGTCGATCTCCAGCCGCTCGGGCTGGACCAGGCTGCCGTCTTCGTCCAGCTGATCGGGTTTGATGCGGAAGGCGGCGCCGCCACCGGCGGGCGTCAGGCGGACGCTACCGGCGGGCGTGTCGAGGGTGATCGCGGGTCCCGGCAGGCTGGAGCGGCCGCTCAGAGGGTAGACGCCCGCCGCGACGGTGAGCCTGGACTTGCTGGCGAACACCGCTCCCTCGACGAGCGCGTGCGGGTCGATCGAGCAGTAGGTCGAGTCCGGCTCGACCACCAGGCAGTCGCCCGCCGGGCAGTCGACGCTCCCGACCTGCTCGGCTGGAAGCCCCTCCGGCCAGGGAGGCGGCTCGGCGCCGGCGCCGGTGCCCGAGCCGGCCCGGCAGGCGAGGAGCGCCATCGAAGCGGCCAGGGTCAGCCGCGGGGCGCGGCGGCGGCGAGGTGGCATGGCGGGCTCATTGTGCCTCGATTTGCCGGATCCAGGGCAGCAGCCCGTCCAGCCTGACGGCGGTCTGGGCCGCCCGGCAGTCCGGGCTGCCGGACACCAGGACCGCCACCACCTCTGGCGGACCGCCCGGGCGGCCGGCCAGCACCGGTGTGCCGGAGTCGCCGCGGTCGAGGCACCCCTCGCGCGGCCGGAGCCGCAGCACGTGTGGGTCGCGCGCCAGCTCGGCCAGCGGCAGATCCGCCGCGCCGGCCGGGGGGGATCCGCCGGCGGGCCGACGGGCGACGAGCGCGCTGCCGGGCGGCGGTGCCGGAGCCAGGCCGAGCACCGGCCCTCCGCACCGGCTTCTGCCGACGATCCGGATCAGGCCCAGGTCGTGGGTCGGATGGCGCAAGACGGCGGCGACGGGGCGGGCTTCGCTCACGCCGTCGGCGGCGGCGCAGGTGAGCCGCACCTCGGCCGGTGGCGCCGGCAGGCAGTGGCCGGCGGTGAGGATCCAGCCCTCTCCGATCCAGCTCCCGACGCAGTCGAGCGCGCGATCCGCGCCGCCGTGCCCGCCGCTCGACAGGCGCAGCACGCCGGCGGCGGCGGCGCCCGGCGCGCCCCCGCCGCCGGCGATCAGCAGCAGGGCCGCCGCCAGTCGCCTCGTGGCAGCGCCGTTCAGCATGCCGAAGCTAGCCGGCAGCCGCTTCCTACGGCACCACCGAGTTGATGAAGTCGAACCACTGCGGCGTGATGCGCCGCGCGTAGTTCGGCCGCGACCCGGTGCAGGTCGCGAAGCAGGTCTGCTCCGCCGAGGTCACCGCGAAGGTGTACGGGAACCCGTTGCGGTAGTAGTACAGGTTCGAGCCGCTGTCGCCGGGGTTGAGGTCGGAGGAGAAGCGGATACGGCGGTTCCAGCCGTCGGAGTCGGTCTGGCTGAAGTTGCCCACCGACAGCGAACCGTCGCCGTACAGGGTGTTGGCGGTGCACGGGCTCGGGCTGTGGCCGAAGCCGCAGCCGGGGTAGCCGCGGCGGTACTTCACGTGGCTGTCGAGGAACGACTTGGGGCGGTAGCCCCAGCCCATGTTCTGGGGCGGGCTGGCGCCGGAGTTCGGCGTCGCCAGCACCAGGGCGATGTCGTGCTTGATGCAGTCGCCGCCATCCCAGTTGTCGTCGCAGTCGTTGTTCAGGAACGCCGGGTAGTACCCCCAGCCGTACACCGACCAGGAGCCCCAGGTCGGCGAGGTGTTGCCGTTGTCGCGGCGCGGCCGGATCCTGGCGTTGGAGATGGCGCCGCCACCCACGAAGACGCAGTGCGCGGCCGTCTGGGCCACCATCCGAGTGTTGGAGGCGTACAGCACGTTGGCCGAGCAGCCTCCGTAGTCGGCGATCCGCTGGTAGATCGAGTTGGTGTCCGACCAGCCGTCGGCGATGCCGCGGCGGATGCGGTTGTCGGTGGCGTTGCTCCAGGACTTGCGGATCTCCTCTTCGCGCTTCATGTCGTCCTCGTTCACCGGCTCGCCCTGCGGGACCCTTTCCTGAGGATCCCGGCTGACGTAGCGGGAGGCCTTGGCCAGCTCGCCACGGTCCACGGTGTAGAGGAAGTAACGCCCCGAGCCCGCGTGGTAGAACTCGAACTCGACCTCGCCGGCGCCCGGCGCCAGCTCGGGCACCTTTTCGCGCTCCAGCTCCTCGACCTCGTCGGGGAGGTCCTCGGGCACGGTCGGGATCTCGATGCCTTCGGTGTCGCGAGGCGCCAGCTTCTCGCGCTGGATCTCACGGAAGTTGCCGGGCTGAGCCCCGCCGCGGCGCTCCGAGAAGTCGTCGGCCAGGAACGGCAGGCTGGCGAGCTCCTCGGGCACCGCCGGCTGGTCGGGCTCGTCGGGCTCGTCCGGCTCATCGTCCCGTGCGCAGGCCGGGAAGACGAGCAAGACGGTGAGGACGGCCAGGGTACTGGTCCATCGGGATCTTCGGGTCGGCTTCGGCATCTCGCACCTCCTTGCTTGCTGCCGTCTCGAGGACTCTCTCCGCACCGCCGGCGCCCCGGGGAGGGGCGTGACGATGGCGGTGCAGGCTGTCGGGCCTCTTGTGTCAGAGGCGCCGCGGACCGGTCGTTCGTTACGGCTGCGGACCGACCGAGCCCCGAGGGTTGCCGGCGGCTACGACGCCGCGCCCGCCGACACGGTGCCCGCGGGCGGCGCCGCCGAGCCGGAGACGGCCGCCGTCTACGGCGGATTTGTGCAGAGGCACGGCGAGCGCACGACGCCCGAGGGTTCGGGAGTCACCGCCGCCCGAGGTGCCGGAGGCGCTCGCCGGCGCGTGGCGCTAGGCCCGGCGCGCCAGGTGCATCACCATGCTGATCACGAAGACCAGCAGGAACAGGTAGAACAGGATCTTGGCGATCCCGGCGGCGGCGCCGGCGATGCCGCCGAAGCCGAGGATCGCCGCGATGACGGCGACGGCGAGAAAAATGAGGGACCAACGGAGCATGGGGAGGATCTCCTGTGGGCTCCGGGCGGCGCGCGGCTCGCCGGCGCGGAGCGGTTTGGCTCTGGCTTTGGTGCGGGAGCGTGGGCCGACGGGCGGCGACACCAATCCGGCGGCGGGCTGAGAGCGGGCCGGCGCGGGTAGGGCCTACGTTCGGCGGTCTTCCGCCGAGGCGGCCTCGACCCTGGCCGCGCGCTGGGCGATTTCCCGTGCCCGCACCATTCCCAGGAACACCACGCCTGTGATCACCAGCCCGAAGGCGAAGATGGCGAACAGCTGGGCCGCGGCGGTCATGACGAGCGACCTCCGCCGCCGGCCAGCCGTACCCGGACGCCGACCCATAGGATCAGGATCGAGGGCACCCAGAGGCCGACGAACAGGCCGTAGTCGTGGTTGACGAGGAACCACAGCGCGACGCTCACCAGGAAGCTGGCGAACGCGGCGATGAGGAACGGGGTGTCGATGCTGTCGAACATTACGCTGTCTCCTTGCTGCGGGTTTGAACAAAAACGTCCAAATCGTTCAAATTGTGCAGCAGTGGAGAGCGTCTGTCAAGCCCCTCGAGAGGTGGACGTCATCTCTGTTTTCGTAGGCAGAGAAGGGTGGTCCGAGCGGAAGCTGCCCGCGGCGCAGGCACCCGGGGTGGTGTGAGCGCTATGGACGTTTCTTTCTTGGCCTCGCGTCGGTGCCGGGTTTCGCCTCGGGGCTCGCCGCGCACCGCAGGCCGCGCGCCAGCGACCGGTTGTCCGCCACCTGGCCTGGGGTAAGCTCGCAGCCTGCCCCTTGGAGGGCTGAGGGCGAGGGGATGACGCGCGGGCAGCGAGTGGCTCTTGGGCTGGTGTTGACGGCCGCAGTGGCGCTGCGCGTCCTCTACCTGGCATACCAGCCGTCCTCGGGGCGGTTCGTCGACGAGCGATACTCGTTCGACAACGTGCGGGGAGTCCTGCTCGACCGCAGCCTGCGTCCGGTGCGCTACTACTACCCGTCGCCGCTGGTCAACCTGCCGCCGGCAGCCGCGGTCGAGCTGAGTCAGGCGCTGCACCACGCCACCGGCATCTCGTGGCTCCAGGCCCGGGATGGCGGCCAGTTCCTGCCGGCTGCCTACATCGCCTGCCGGCTGCTGCAGGCGGTCTACGGCACGCTCGCGGTGTGGCTGGCGTTCCTTGTGGGGCGGCGGCTGCACACGCCGGCCACCGGCCTGCTGGCGGCGATGATGCTCGCCTTCATGCCATGGCAGATCCACGCCTCGGGCTACTTCAAGCCGGACGCCATGCTGGTCTGCACGGTGCTGCTGGCGTTCCTGGCCTCTCTCCAGGCCCTGGACAGCCGGCGACTGCTGCCGTGGCTGTGGGCCGGCGTGGCCATCGCGCTGGCGATGAGCGCCAAGTTGACCGGCGGACTGATCGCCCTGCCGCTGACGGTCGCCGTTCTGGTCACCGGCTGGGGCGTCTGGCGCCGCTGGCTGCTGCTGGGCGCGGCCGGCATTGCCGCGCTGGCGACCTTCGTGCTGCTCAACCCGTACTGGCAGCTCGCGCTAAAGGGCATCGAGTGGTTGCAGCAGGACTACGCGATGCGGGCGGCCTGGCAGCAGATGACCCGTGCCGAGGTTCCCGGCCGCCTGATCGAGGCGGTCACCGGGACCCTGGTGCACGGCCGGGTGCTCGGCATCGCAACCTTCGCCGGCCTCGCCCTGCTCGCCGCCCGCGTCCTCGATCGGCAGGCGGCGCGGAAAGAGAGGGCGATCGCCGGCATGACCCTGGTCTTCCCGCTGGCGTTCGTCGTCTCGTACGGGTTGGAGACGGCCTACTTCAAACCCAACCAGTTCCTGCCGGTTTTCGCGTTCACCTCCCTGGCCGTCGCCTGGCTGCTGACCAGCGGCTGGCGGGCCGCCGTCCGCCGGCTGCCGAAGCTCGCCACGCCCGGCGTCGCCGTGGTGGTGGTGGCGTGGCTGGTGGCGACCACGCTCCAGGAGGGTGCCTTGTACGCCTACCGCAGCGTCACGCCGTCGACGCTGGACGAGGCCAAGATGTTCGTCCAGCGGCGCGTGGCGCACGCCGAGGGCCGCAGCATCTACGTCGAGCCCGGTCCGGTGCGCGAGCCGCGCTGGGAGGGTGAGTTCCAGGTCGGCGGCGAGGCGGTGGCGGTCTGGGAGGTGGATCGGCTGGCCGACGTCGCGCCCGCGGCCCTCGACCTGGCCGACGCGGAGATCTTCCCCGAGGAGCGGCTGTCGGGTGAGCTCGGTGAGCCCTACCGCCGCCGGATCGAACGGCTCAAGCCGAGCCAGGTGGGGGTATCGCGGGCGCGTCTGTTCGCGGCCCACGGACCGCCGATGGTCACCCTGACCCACCGCAAGCTGCCGTACGAGCCGCCGCGGGAGGTGCCGCTGTCACGCTGCGACTCGGGCACGGGCTCGTGCTTCGAAGGCACGCTGCCCGGCGACCTGGTGGCCCAGGAGCGGCTGTCGTTCGTGGTCTGGGTGCCGCGCGAGGTGGTGCCGCCCGAGGAGCCGCTGCCGCCGTTCGTGGTGGCCGGAAAGGCGCGCCGGCTGGCGGTCAGCCGGATCGGATCCGCCGGACGGCTGGCCGTCTCGGACCGGCTGGTGCTGGCCGAGCCGGCGGCCGCGACGGTGCGGCTGGCGGGCCCGGGCGGCGGCGCGAAACCGGTGCAGGTGATGGTCTGCCGCTGGGTGGGCGGACCCCATCGCCGGCCGCTGCGCCCGCCCGCCGCGAGCGACGGTCGGGGCAACGCGCCGGCGGAGCCCGCGGCCGCCGGCCGACAGTCGCGATGACCGGGTGGCCGGCAGCTCTGCCGGCTCGCCGCGGACGCGGCCGCCGGCCGGTGTTCTAAGATTGCGCCTCGACGGTGCCGCGCGCGGCACCAGCCGCCGGTCCGGTTGCTTGCCGCCGCGTGCCGGAGAGCCGATGAAGCCCCTCAGCCGGAGAGCGCTGCTCAAGACCGTGCCGCTGGCCGGGGCCGCTCTGCTGGTGGACGCTCACTGCGGCCTGCGCGGTGTCTGGCGCACGGCGGGCGGGGTGGCGGCACTGGGCGATCGGCGCCCGGACGGCTCCGAGGCCGGTACACCACCGGCGGTCGACCCGCTCACCGACGAAGGCTCCACGCGGCACGCGACGCACGATCGGCTGCGCAAGATCCGCGACTTCGACGGCACGTTCGACGACGACTACTTCCTGTCGGCCGAGCAGTGCGAGCTGCTGCGCACGACCGCGGCGCGGCTGGAGCGTGCGGTCGGCGTCATCGGCCACGGCAACTTCAACCTGGTCTCGTTCGACGAGCTGCTGGGCTTCGCGCGGCGCTACGAGCGGATCGCTGCCTTCGCGCCGCGCGAGCTGGAATTTCTCGAAGAGATCTTCTACACGGATGCCACCCGCTACGGTTTCTTCGGCCCCAAGGTGCTGCACAGCCTGACCGCCGCCTTCGACCCGCGCGACGTCGAGCGGATCCCCTCGACCGGGCACTACCTGCTGCGCGGTGAGCCGCTCGAACGCTACCGGCGGATCCGGCGCGATCTTGGCGACGGGATCTTCCTGACCTCGGGCATCCGCGGCGTCGTCAAGCAGTACCAGCTGTTCCTGTCGAAGGCGGTCGAGACCGGCGGCAACCTGTCGCGCGCTTCGCGCTCGCTGGCGCCGCCCGGCTACTCGTACCATGCCATCGGCGACTTCGACGTCGGGCGGGTGGGCTTCGGTCTGCGCAACTTCACCGCCGAGTTCGCCGACACGCCGGAATACCAGCGCCTCATCGATCTCGGCTACGTCACCATCCGCTACACCGAGACGAACCACTTCGGGGTGCGCCACGAGCCGTGGCACATCAAGATCGCCTGACCGCGGCATGACGGAGCTACCGCACCTCGAGCAGCCGCAGCCGGATCGCCCGGGAGTGGTCGTCGCCGGCGTTGCCGTGGCGGCGCTGGCCGGCCTGCTGGGCTGGGCCGTAACGCGGCCGGCACCCGAAGCGTCGCGCGACGATGCTCCGCAGATGGCGCAGGAGCGAGACGCCGTTGCGGCGCCGGTGGAGACGGGCGCCGCTCCGTCGCCGCCAGCCACCGAGCCGGGCGAGCCTCCGGCCGTCGAGCCGCAGCAGGCCACCGGGCGCGCCGCCGGGGCCGCCACGGCAGACGCCGCCGAGCGGCTCGCGACCTGCGAGCGCATCGCGGCGAAGCTGGGCAGCGTGTCGCTCGAGGACTGCACCGACAGCCGGCTCGAGCTGTCCGGTGCGCGCTCCAACCAGGGCACGCCGATCCTGGTGGCCGAGTTCCCGCCGCTGCCGGAGCGCGAGCCGCTGGGTCGCGTGCTGCTGTTCGGCGGCATCCATGGCGACGAGTTCTCTTCGGTCAGCCTGGTCTACTCCTGGCTCGACACGCTCGAGCGGTACCACTCCGGTCTGTTCCACTGGCGCATCGCGCCCGTGGTCAACCCCGACGGCCTGCTGCGCAAGCGCTCGCAGCGAATGAACGACCGCGGCGTCGATCTCAACCGCAACTTCCCGAGCCCCAACTGGCTGGTGGAGGCGCCCGAGTACTGGATCAAACGCACGTCGCGCAACCCGCGGCGCTACCCCGGCGAGGCGCCGCTGAGCGAGCCGGAGTCGCGTTGGCTCCACCAGCAGATCGAGAGCTTCCGGCCGGCGGCGATCGTCGCGGTGCACGCGCCGAGTCACGTGGTTGACTACGACGGGCCGCCCGAACCGCCCGAGCGCCTGGGGCCGCTGCTGCTCGAGCAGCTCGGCACCTACCCAGGCTCTCTGGGGCGGTTCGCCGGCGTCCATCTCGGCCTGCCGGTGGTGACCATCGAGCTGCCGAGTGCCGGCACCATGCCGACCCGCGAGGACCAGCGTCACATGTGGGTCGACCTGGTCGCCTGGCTGCGCCGCAACGTGCCGCGCCGGGAGGCCGAGCGGATGGCGCTGCTGGAGGAGCCGGCAGCGGCGCCGTCGGCGGCCGGCGCCAACCTCGAGCGCTAGCCCGGCCGGTGGGCCGCGGCGCGCGCCTGCGGCCCGTCGGCCGCGAGGAGGTGCAGGGTCACGGTGTCGCCGCACGGTACCAGCGGCCCGAAGCCGCCGGCCGGGGCGCAGTCGAGCGGCTCGCCGGCGGCGCTCCAGCAGCTGTGGATCTCGAGCAGGCGGTCGGGGCGGGCGGCGTCGCAGTAGAGCCGCACCGTGCGCGGGTAGAGGGCCGCGAGGCGCGACCGCGCGACCGTGTCACCGGCCCAGCCGTCGACGGCAGCGGTGGCGTCGGCGATCCTGGCGGCGAGCTCCAGCCCGGTGGCGAAGTAGCGGAGCGCACCCTCGTCGCCGGGCTCTGTGAAGCAGGTGCCGTGCTTCTGCCACTCGTGGTTGAGCAGCTCGCAGACGGCGCCTTCGGCGACGCCGTCGGGAGCGCTGCCGGCCGCCGGATCGGGCCACTCGGCGGCCAGCCGGGCGCGCAGCTCCGCCGGCCAGCGGGCCACCGCCGCGGGGTCGAGAGGCAGCGCCTCGCCGCAGCACTGGGGGAAGCCGGCGGTGTAGTTGGGCCACAGGCCGTGGATCGCCAGCCGCGCGGGCGTGCCGCGGCCGCAGCGAGCCTCGCCGCGGTGGGTGAGGGTGGTGTCGTAGCCGTCGGACAGTCCGGCGCAGAAGGTCGGCAGCCAGTGCTGCGAGAGCAGCAGGTAGTCGTAGTCGGCGGCACCCGTCTTGGCGGCGCAGGCGGCGTCGCCCTCGTCGAAGCAGACGACCGCTGGCGGCCGGGCGACCGGCGAATCGGCGCGCACGCCGCAGATGTCGACGCAGCCGGAACCGTCGGCGCGCCAGCCGCCGGGATGGTCGAAGCCGGAGTCCGGCGGGCGCTCGGCCCGTTCTGCGGCGCCACAGGCGAGCGCGGTCGCGGTGAGTGCCGCGAGAGCCGCCAGACGGCTGCGCCGCCGCCGGTCGCTGCTGCGCGCCTCGGCGCCTGGCTGCGGTGGGCGGCTCAGCGCCGTCGCCGCCCCTGCTCGACGATCTGGCGCAGCCTGGCCGCGGGGTCGGCCACCTTGGCGAGGAAGATCATCGCCGCGATCACCGGCGGCTTGAAGCTCGCCTGGTGGTAGGTGTGCGGGATGTAGCGCTCGAACACCGGCCGGCTGACCTCGCCGCGCTCGCAGCTCAGGCCGCTGATGTCGGCCGGCAGGCAGTGCTGGTAGAGCGCCGAGCCTTCGCGGGTCAGGCCCATCCGGTCGTCGTCGCACTCCCAGGCCACGTGCTCGGCGTTCTCGGCCAGGCAGTCACGCTCGAGCTGCTTCAAACCGTCGCGGTCGCCGGCGTGCAGCAGGTCCCGCCGCCGCTCCATCACCGCCAGCGACGCCCACGACTTGGGGTAGACGACGTCGGCATCGCGGAAGGCGTCGTCCATCGAGTCGACCACCTCGAAGCTGCCGCCGCTGGCGGCGGCGTTGCGCCCGGCCAGCTCGACCACGTCGGGCAGCAGGTCGTAGCCCGGAGGGTGGGCGAGGGTGACCCGCATCCCGAAGCGGCTCATCAGGGCGATCACCCCCTGCGGCACCGACAGCGGCTTGCCGTAGCTCGGCGAGTAGGCCCAGCTCATCGCGATCTTCTTGCCGCGCAGCTCGTCGACGCCGCCGAAGTAGTCGGCCAGCTTGGCCAGATCGGAGAGGCTCTGGGTCGGGTGGTCGAGGTCCGACTGCAGGTTGACCACCACCGGTCGCTGGTGGAGCAGGCCCTGGCGGTGGCAGTCGGCCACGGCGTCCCGCACCTGGCGCTGATACCGGTCGCCCTCGCCGAGATAGAGGTCGTCCCGGATGCCGATCACCTCGGCCATGAAGCTGAGCATCGCCGCGGTCTCGCGCACCGTCTCGCCGTGGGCGATCTGGGACTTCTCCTCGTCGAGGCTCTCGACCGCCAGACCGAGAGCGTCGGCGGCCGAGGCGTAGCTGAAGCGGGTGCGGGTCGACTGATCGCGGAAGATCGAGATCGCCAGACCGCTGTCGAAGATCCGGTAGGAGACGCCTTCGCGGTGTAGCCGGTCGAGGATGCCGGCGACCAGCAGGGTGGCGCGGACGTCGTCTTCGGTCTTCTCCCAGGTGAGCAGGAAGTCCTGCTCCAGCATCGCGGGGCGCAGCCGCTCCAGGGCCTCGATGTCGTGCAGCAGGGTGTCGGTCATGGCGGCTTGGGGCGGGCTCGCGGCGGGCGGTCGGAGGGAGCGGCGGGTAGCGTACGACAGGCCGGAGCCGCCGGCAACCTGCGGCTCCGACGGTATGATTGCCGCCGTGCAAGCGCCGCTGATCGTCATCGCCGTGGGGGGCAACTCGCTCATCCGGGACGCCCAGCACATGACGGTGCTGGACCAGTACATCGCTGCCGGCGAGACCGCCGAGCACATCGCCGACATCGTCGAGGCCGGCTTCAGGGTGCTGATCACCCACGGCAACGGCCCGCAGGTGGGCTTCATCCTGCTGCGCTCGGAGCTGGCCAAGGACAAGGTGCACCAGGTGCCGCTGGAGAGCTGCGTCGCCGACACCCAGGGAGCGATCGGCTACCAGATCGAGCAGACGCTGTCGAACGAGCTCGTCCAGCGCGGCGTCCGCCGGCAGATCTCGGTGGTGGTGACGCAGGTGGTGGTCGACCGCGCCGATCCGGCGCTCGGCAAGCCGTCCAAGCCGATAGGCCCGTTCCTGTCGGAGGAGGAGGCCGGCCGGCGGCGGGACAAGGACGGCTGGGAGATGGTCGAGGACGCCGGCCGCGGCTGGCGGAGGGTGGTGGCCTCGCCCCGGCCGCTCGAAGTGATCGAGCTGGAAGTGATCCGCCTGCTGCTCGACGCCGGCGTCATCGTCATCGCCGCCGGCGGCGGCGGCATCCCCGTGGTGCGCGACGAGGCCGGCCGGTTGACCGGCGTGCCGGCGGTGGTCGACAAAGACGCCGCCTCGTGCCTGCTGGCCAAGAACCTGGGGGCCGAGATCCTGATGATCTCGACCGGTGTCGAAAAGGTGGCGCTCAACTACCGCAAGCCCGACCAGACCTGGATCGACCGCATGACGGTCGCCGAGGCCCGCCGCCACCTCGAGGACGGGCAGTTCGCGGCCGGCAGCATGCGGCCGAAGATCGAGGCGGCGATCGACTTTCTGGAGAGCGGCGGCGCCAAGGTCATCATCACCGAGCCTCACGTGCTGGAGGACGCGCTGTTCGGCCGCACCGGCACGCTGGTGGTGCCGTGAGCGTGGCTTCGGCCGGCGGCGACGCACTGCCGCCGGTCGGCGAGCCGGTGGCCGAGCTGGACTCTCTGACGGCGCGAGCGGCGCCGTTCCTGATGAAGCTGGCACGTGCGCTGCACACCTACGGCATGCCGTCGCACCGCCTGGAGCTGGCGCTGTCGCAGGTCTCGGCCGAGCTCGGTGTTGCCGCCCACTACCTGGTGACGCCGACCTCGATCTTCGCCTCGATCGGTTCGGCGCCGTCGGCCCGGACGTTCATCGAGCGGCTCGAGCCGGGCCAGATCGACCTCGGCAAGCAGACCGAGCTGCACGGGCTGATCGGGGCGGTCTGCCGCCGGCGGCTGACCCTGGAGGAGGCGGCGGCGGCGGTCGACGCGCTGGTCGAGCGCCCGCCCGTGCAGGGCTGGCCGGCGGTGGTGGCCAGCTTCGGGCTGGCGTCGACGGGGGCGGCGGTGTTTTTCGGCGGCGGTCGCAGCGAGCTGATCGCGGCCGGCGCTATCGGTCTGGCCATCGGTCTGCTGGTCCGGGCGGCGGGCGGCTCGCGGCGGCTGGCGATGGTGATGCCCGGCGTGGCGGGGGTCGCCGGCGTGTTGATCGCGGCGGCTGTACAGGCGGCGCTCGGGCCGATGTTCCCGTTCATCCCCACGCTGGCCGGTCTGATCATCCTGATCCCGGGTCTCAACCTGACCATCGCGGTCAACGAGCTGGCGCACGCCCAGCTGGTGAGTGGCACCGCCCGGCTGGGCGGAGCGTTGATGGCGTTCCTGCAGATCGCCTTCGGCGTGGCGCTCGGCAAGAAGCTGGTGGGAGTGGTGGCCGGCGCCCAGCCGGTGGTCGACCCCGCGCCGCTGACGGGCTGGATGGTGCCGCTGGCGCTGGTGGTGACGGCGGTGGCGATGACGGTGCTGTTCCGCGCCCGGCCGCGCGACCTGCCGCTCATCCTGGTGGCGGCGGGCGTTTCGTTCGGTGGCAGCCGGTTGGGCACCGAGGCGCTCGGGCCGGAGCTCGGCGTGCTGGTGGGCGCCTGGCTGGTCGGCACGGTCGGCCACCTCGCCGGCCGCTGGCTGGATCAGCCGTCGGCGATCGTGATCCTGCCGGGCATCCTGCTGCTGGTGCCGGGGGCGCTCGGCTTCCGCAGCCTGTCGGCGCTGATGGCGAACGACGTCGTCTCCGGCATCCAGGCCGGCTTCACCATGCTGCTGGTGGCCGCGTCGCTGGTCACCGGCCTGCTGCTGGCCAGCCTCATCGCCCGCTCGCAAGAGGCCTTCTGAAGCGGTGACAGGATACTTGTGCTCCAGACGGTGTTAAGTATCCTGTCACCGCGGTTCCCGCGGTTCCCGTTACCTCTCTTTGCCGGCGGCCACACGGGGAGCCAGGCGCTGCTCGAGGTCGGCGATGGCGTTGAGCACCTCCTCGGGCGTCGCCGGCGCGTTGAGGTGCGGGCTCAGCCGGTGGTCGCCGACGCTGGCCACCGCGTCCTTGATCGCCTGGAACGCTGAGATGGCTAGCATCAGCGGCGGCTCGCCGACCGCCTTCGAGCGGTGGATGGTCGGCTCGCGGTTGCGGCCCGACGGCAGCAGCTCGACGTGGAACTCGTCGGGCAGGTCCGAGGCGACCGGGATCTTGTAGGTCGACGGCGCGTGGGTGCCCAGCTCGCCGTCGCCGTTCCACCACAGCTCCTCCGAGGTCAGCCAGCCCATCCCCTGGATGAAGCCGCCCTCGACCTGGCCGAGGTCGATCGCCGGATTGAGCGAGCGGCCGACGTCGTGCAGGATGTCCACCCGCAGGATTCGCGTCTCGCCGGTCAGCACGTCGATGATCGCCTCGGACACCGCGGCGCCGTAGGCGAAGTAGTAGAACGGACGGCCGGTCATCGTGCGGCGGTCGTAGTGGATCTTGGGCGTGCGGTAGAAGCCGGTGGCCGATAGCGGCACGCGCGCCAGCCAGGCGCGGTGGACGAGCTCGGCGAAGGTCGCCTCGGCGTCGCCGGCCTGCACCCGGCCGTCCTCGAACCGCACCTCGTCGGCCGCCACGCCGTGCTCGCGAGCGGCGAAGTCGGCCAGCCGTCCCCGCAGCTTGTGGGCGGCGGCCAGCGCCGCCATGCCGTTGAGGTCCGATCCCGATGAGGCCGCGGTGGCCGAGGCGTTGGGCACCTTCGAGGTGTCCGATGCGGTGCAGCGGACATCGGCGACGTCGACTCCCAGCTCGTCGGCCACCACCTGCGCCACCTTGGTGAACAGCCCCTGGCCCATCTCGGTACCGCCGTGGTTGAGCATCACCGTGCCGTCGGTGTAGAGGTGGATGAGCGCGCCGGCCTGGTTGAAGTGGGTGGCGGTGAACGAGATGCCGAACTTGACCGGGGTGAGCGCGATGCCGCGCTTGAGCAGCCGGCTGCCGGCGTTGAACCGCTCGATATCGCGCCGCCGCCGGCGGTAGTCGGAGCTCTGCTCGAGCCGCGGCACGATTTCCTCGAGCAGGTTGTCCTCGACCTTCATCCGGTAGGGGGTCTCGTCGCGCTCGCCGACGCCGTAGAAGTTGGCGCGCCGCACGTCCAGCGGATCGATCCCCAGGTGACGGGCGATCTCGTCGACCACCGTTTCGATCGCCAGCATGCCCTGTGGGCCGCCGAAGCCGCGAAAGGCCGTGTTGGAAACCGTGTGGGTCTTGCACCGGTGCGAGACGATCGATACGTTCTCGAGGTAGTAGGCGTTGTCGGAGTGGAAGATGGCGCGGTCGTTGACCGGGCCCGAGAGATCGGCCGACATGCCGCAGTTCGACGCCAGCTCGAGCTCGAGGCCGGCGATCACGCCGCGCTCGTCGAAGCCGACGTGGTAGTCGACGCGGAAGCCGTGCCGCTTGCCGGTCATGATCATGTCGGCATCGCGGTCCAGGCGCAGCTTGACCGGCCGGCCGATGCGGTCGGCGAGCAGCGCGGCGATGGCGGCGAACAGCGCCGGCTGCGTTTCCTTGCCGCCGAAGCCACCGCCCATCCGGCGGCACTCCACCACCACGTCGTTGGCGGTGCGGGCGAGCGCGTGGGCCACCACCATCTGCACCTCGCCGGGGTGCTGGGTCGAGCTGTAGACCAGCATCTGGCCGTCCTCGCGCGGCAACGCGAAGGCGATCTGCCCCTCGAGGTAGAACTGGTCCTGCCCACCGATCCGCAGCCGGCCGCGCAGCCGGCGGGCGGCGCCGGCGATCGCGCCCCCGGCGTCGCCGCGCACGAGCCGCACGCTCGGCAGCACAAACGACTGCCGCGCCAGGGCGGTGTCGATGTCGAGGATGGCCGGCAGGTCGTCGTACTCGATGACCGCTCGCCGCGCCGCTCGCCGCGCCAGATCGACACCGGTGGCGGCGACCGCGAACACCGACTGGCCGACGTACTGCACCAGCCGGTCGGCAAAGATGGGGTCGTCTTTGAGCATGCCGCCGATGTCGTTGGCGCCGGGGATGTCGGTGGCGGTCATCACCTCGACCACGCCGGGTGAGCGTCGCACCGGCTCGAGGTCGAGCGAGCGGATGCGAGCGTGCGGCCGCGCGCTGGTGCCGACGGCGGCGTGCAGGGTGCCGGCGGGTTCGGGCAGGTCGTCGGCGTAGTCGGCGCCGCCGCTGACGTGCAGGTGGGCGCTCTCGTGGGGCAGCGGCGTCCCGACGCGGCCCGGTCTGTCGTCTCGGCTCACGGCTGGGCTCCGTATTCGAGTATCCGGGTGGCGCCGTCGAGGGCACTACCGTCGGGGCCGGCAGTCTCGTAGAAGAACTTGCGCAGCAGGTTGCGCGCCACCTGCCGGCGGTAGCCGCGGCTGGCCCGCATGTCGCTGATCGGTGTGAAGTCGGCGTCGAGCGCCTCCAGGCCGGCGGCGACCGCCTCCTCGCTCCAGCGAGCGCCCTCGATCGCCTGCTCGCACCGCCGCGCTCGCTCGGGCGTCGCCGACATGCCGCCGAAACCGATGCGGACGTCGCGCGCCCGGCCGTCCTCGAGCCGCAGGCAGAACGCCGCGCACACCGCCGAGATGTCCTGGTCGAACCGCTTCGAGATCTTGTAGGCGCGGAACAGACGGTCCGGTGGGGTGAGCGGTATACGCACCCGCTCGAGCAACTCGCCCGGCTCGAGGGCGGTCCGGCGGTAGCCGAGGTAGAACTCGTCGAGCGGCAGCTCGCGGCGTCGCTCGCCGCGAACCAGCACCACGCTGGCGTCGAGCGCCAGCAGCGCCGGCATCGAGTCGCCGATCGGCGAGCCGTTGACGACGTTGCCGCCGAGGGTCGCGGCGTTGCGGATCGGCGGCGAGGCGAAGCGCCGTAGCAGCTCGCCGAAGTCGGGGAACCGCTCGGCCAGCTCCCGGTAGGTGTCGGTCAGGGTGACGGCGGCGCCGATCTCGAGGTGGCCGTCGGTCACCTCCAGCCGGCGCAGCTCCTCGACGTTGCCGACGTAGATCGTCTGCTCGATCTGCCGCAGCTCCTTGGTGATCCACAGGCCGACGTCGGTGCAGCCCGCCACCAGCCGGGCGTCGGGATGCCGCTCGGCCAGCTCGGTCAGCTCGGCCAGCCGGGTGGGCGCCCAGTAGCGGTGCTCGCCGCCGCCCGCCGCCGGGGCGGCGAGCTCGAGGCACCGGCGCCGGCCGAGGCCGCGCAGCCGCTCGACCAGCTCGCGCTCGTCGGCGCCGGGCTGTCCGCCCGGATCTGCCGGCGCGTGCAGCCAGTGGCCGTTGGCGCTCCGCCCGCGCTCGTACATCGCCCGCGCGGCGTCGAGAATCGGCCGGTAGCCGGTGCAGCGGCACAGGTTGCCGGCCAGCACGTCGCGGATACGCCGGCGGTCGGGATCGCGCTCGGACTTGTAGAGCGCGAACAGCGACATGACGAAGCCCGGCGTGCAGAAGCCGCACTGCGAGCCGTGGCAGTCGACCATCGCCCGCTGCACCGGATGCAGCTCGCCGTCGGGCGAGACCAGCGACTCGACGGTCACCAGGAGCTTGCCGTCGAGCGTCGGCAGCAGCTGGATGCAGGAGTTGAGGGCGCGGAAGCGGAGGCGGTCGCCGTCGAGCTCTCCAACCACCACCGTGCAGGCGCCGCAGTCGCCCTCGGCGCAGCCCTCCTTGGTGCCGGTGCGGCGCAGGTGCTCGCGCAGGTAGGTCAGGACCGTGGTGTTCGGGTCGAGGCCCGAGACCGCGTGGAGCTCGCCGTCGAGCAGAAAACGGACCGTGCCGCCGGGCTCGTCGGCTTCGGCCTGATTCGCCGCCGTCATGGTGTCGCCTCCTCCGGACAGCACGCCAGGGAGTCGAGAAGGCTGTCGGGAGTATAGCGCCAGCCGGCGCGCTCCGGCTGCCCGCCTCGACTAGCCGCCGGTGCGGACGGTGTAGAAGACGATCAGCAACGCGCCCAGCAGGTACATCAGCGGGTGGATGTCGCGGAAGCGGCCGCGCAGCAGCTTGATCGCCACCCAGGAGACGATGCCGAAGCTGATGCCGTTGGCGATCGAGTAGGTGAACGGCATGGTCGCGGCGGTCAGGAAGGCCGGCACCGCCTCGTCGATCCGCGACCAGTCGATCTCGCGCGCGCCCTGCATCATCAGCGCACCGACCACGATCAGCGCCGGCGCGGTGGCGAAGGCGGGCACCGCGGTGAACAGCGGCGTCAGGAACAGCGACAGCAGGAACAGCAATCCGACCACCACCGCGGTCAGGCCGGTGCGACCGCCCTCCTCGACGCCGGTGGCCGACTCGACGTAGCTGGTGACCGTGCTGGTGCCCACCGCCGCCCCGACCATGGTGCCGACGGCGTCGGCCGCGAACGCCCGCTCGGAGCGCGGCAGCTCGCCCCGCTTGTCGACGAAGCCGGCCAGCCGGCCGACGCCGATCAGCGTACCGGCGGTGTCGAAGATGTCGACGAACAGGAACGCCAGCACCACCAGCAGCAGCTTGCCGGTCATCAGGCCGGAGAAGTCGAGAGCGAAGAGCGTCTCCTCGGGCAGCCCCGGCCAGCTGACGAGCTGGACGGGGGGCGCGATGATCCCGGCTCCCCAGGCGATGCCGGTAACGCCCAGGATGCCGATAAGGATCGCACCCCTTACGCGCGCCGACATCAGCACCGCCATCACCACCAGCCCGGCGAGCGCCAGCAGGGCGGTCGCGGCATGCACGTCGCCCAGGGTCACCAGCGTCGCCGGGTGGTCGACCACCAGGCCGGCGTTCTGGAAGCCGATGATCGCCAGGAACAGGCCGATGCCGCTCATGGTGGCGATCTTGATCGACTGCGGGATGGCGCGCAGCAGGGCGGTGCGCACCCCGGTCAGCGCCAGCACCAGGAACAGCGCCCCCTCGACGAAGACAGCCGCCAGCGCCACCTGCCAGGAGATCCCCATGCCGAGCACGACGCCGAAGGTGAAGTAGGCGTTCAGACCCATGCCGGGCGCCAGCGCGAACGGGTAGTTGGCCAGCAGGCCCATCGCCAGGGTGGCGGCGGCCGAGGCCAGAGCGGTGGCGACCGCCACGTCGCTCGCCGGCAGGCCGGCCTGCGACAGGATCTGCGGGTTGACGAACAGGATGTAGGACATGGTGAGGAAGGTCACCACGCCCGCCCGCACCTCGGTGGCCACCGAGCTGCCCTGGGCCTCGATCCGGAACCACCGTTCCAGCACGCTCACGGAGTGGCGATTATACCTCCGGCGCCGGGCGTCGGCGGTGAGGGGGCTTGAGGCTTCGGGCCGGGTGCGCTGGGCGGTCGGGGCCCGGGGCTGCGCTCCAAAGGCGAGGGTGATGTCGCTCCGCCCCGGGCCCCCGCGCGGTTGGCGCACCCTCCGGGGGGGTGGCTGAGGAGCGGCGGTCGCTTCGAGGGGCAGCGAGATCCGGGGCTACCTCCTGCTATGCTGACTTCGTTCCCTCAGCGATGGCCCGCGCTCCCCGGGCGAGTGCCTCGTCAGGCTGGAGGCGGGCGGCCGAGCCGATGCCCGATCTGATCCCGTATCCCTTCCCGGCACTGGTCGAGCACATGCTCGACGGGCTCGAGCGGCAGGGCGAGATCTTCCATCTGCCGGCGGGCAAGTTCGTGCGCGGTCTGGACGGGCTGGACCTGTCGGTCGACTTCCACGGCCACCCGGTGTCGAGCCCGCTGGGGCCCGCCGCCGGGCCGCAGACCCAGATGGCCCAGAACATCGTGCTCTCCTGGCTCGGCGGCTGCCGCGTGATGGAGCTCAAAACGGTCCAGATCCTCGACGAGCTGCACATCCCGCGGCCGTGCATCGATGTCCACCAGGTCGGCCTGAACGCCGAGTGGTCGCAGGAGCTCAAGCTCGAGGAGTCGCTCGAGGAGTACGTCAAGGGCGCCATGCTGGTCGAGATGCTGCGCTCGGGCGAGGTGGCGCCGGCGGCGGGGTTCGGCTCGGTGGTCTACGACATGAGCGTCGGCTACGACCTGCACGGCATCCGCAGCCGGCGGGTGCTCGAGTTCATCGACGCCATGCGCGACGCGACGCCGATCGTCGACCGGCTGCGTCGCCAGATCCCCGACCGCTTCAAGCGGCTGCGCGACCTCGACTACCCGACGCGGCTGTCGGACAGCATCACCCTGAGCACCTTCCACGGCTGTCCGCCGGACGAGATCGAGAAGATCATGGAGTTTCTGTTGCGCGACCTCGGGGTGCACGCCATCGTCAAGTTCAACCCGATGCTGCTCGGACCCGAGCGGGCACGCTGGCTGCTGCACGACACCCTGGGCTACGACGATCTGGCGATCCCGGACTCGGCCTTCGAGCGCGACACCACGTGGCCGCAGGCGGTGGGTATCGTCGAGCGGCTGGGCGAGCTGGCCGCCGAGCTCGGGCTCGGCTTCGGCGCCAAGTTCAGCAACACCATGATCGTCGAGAACCGGCGCGGCTTCCTGGCCCCGGGGGTGGAGGAGGTCTACCTCTCCGGCCAGCCGCTGCACGTCCTGGCGGTGCATCTGGTGCGCCGCTTCCGCCGGGTGTTCGGCGACCGCTACCCGATCTCGTTCGCCGCCGGCGTCGACCGCGGCAACTTTCCCGACGCCGTGGCGCTCGGGCTGGTGCCGATCACCGTCTGCACCGACCTGCTGCGCAAGGGCGGCTACGGCCGGCTGCGCGGCTACCACTCCGAGCTGGCGCGGCGCATGCGCGAGCTGGGGGCCGCCAGCGTCGAGCAGTTCACACTGCTGGCCTACGGCGAGGCGGAGCCGGCGCTGGCCGCGCTCGATCCGACGCCGTCCGGCGAGCGGCTCGAGCGCTGCCGTCGTGCGCTGGCCGAGGGCGGCGATCTGCGGCAGGCGGCGGGCGACGAGCTGTTCGAGCGCTGGGTCTCGGCCGCGCGCCTGCGCAACACCGAGCGGTATGTCGACCAGGCCACCGCCGATCCACGCTACACGCGTGTCGGCGTCGACCCGCCGCCCCGCAAGATCGGCAGCCACCTGGAGCTGTTCGACTGCGTGACCTGCGACATCTGCGTGCCGGTGTGCCCCAACGACGCCAACTTCACCTTCGGCAGCGAGCAGCGCCAGATCGCGGTGGCGCGCGCCGTGCCCGACGGCGGTGGCTGGCGGTGGCACCACGGCGAGCCGCTCGAGCTCGAGCGCCGCCACCAGATCGGCAACTTCTACGACTTCTGCAACGACTGCGGTAACTGCGACATCTTCTGCCCCGAGGACGGCGGCCCGTACGTCATCAAGCCGCGCTTCTTCGGCCACGAGGAGGCCTGGCGGCAGTTCCGGCATCTCGACGGTTTCGTGCTGGCGCGCGGCGGCGACGGCGACCGGGTGCTCGGCCGGTTCGGCGGGCGTGAGTTCCGGCTCGAGACGGCGGGTGGGAGGATACGCTACGCGGGGCCCGGCTTCGCCGTCGAGTTCGACGCCGGCTCGCCCGAGGAGACCTTGCGGGGCGAAGCGCGTGGCGAGGTCGACCTGACCTACTGCCACATCATGGACTACCTCAGGCGTTCCATCCTGGACTCGCCACAGGTAACCTACGTCGCCAGCCTGGCCGCGCGCTAGGCGCCTTGCGAGGACGGGCCGGCAGGCGGGCGCACGGCGCCCGGCGCGGCCGCGAAAGGAGACTAGCGTTGGACGACAAGATCCGGGAGCTGGCCGACGGCTCGACAGCGCTGGCGGTCGAGATCCTGCGCGAGGCGATCCGGCTGCCGGCCGACTACGTCGAGCGCGCGCTGGAGGACGGCGGCGATCCGGCTTGCGGCCTGTCGAACCACGAGAAGCCACGGCTCGAGTACCTGCGCCGCACGATCGTCGAGATCGGCGCCGTCGACCGGCCCGAGGACGTCGGCTACGACGCATTCGGCAACCTGCGCTGGACGGTCGAGGACCCGGCCGACGGCGTTGCCGATTCCGACAAGACGGTGGTCTACCTCGACGGCCATACCGACACCGTCAAGGCGCTGCGTCCACGGTGGCACGAGACGATCGGCGGCGGCATCGACGCTTACGACGGGCTGACGGACCCGCGGTGCGTGGACCGCGAGTTCCTGCGCCGTGAGCTCGGCTACCTGCCGCCGGACGACGAGTGGCGGCACCTGGTGTGGGGACGCGGCGCGGCCGACCAGCTCGCCGGCGTCGTCTGCCAGATGCTGGCCACCCGGCTGCTGCGCGAGCTGCGGGCCGAAGGCGCGCTGGCCGGGGTGGCGGTGCGCAGCTACGCCACCGTCGCCGAGGAGGACAACGACGGTGGCGGGCCGATGCACCTGATGCGCCGCCAGCTGCCGGCGGCGCCGCCGGCGCTGCTGCCCGACGTCTTCCTGCTGAGCGAGCCCACCGGGTCGGCGAGCGAGGGCGCGCTGGGGATCTACCGCGGGCAGCGCGGTCGGATGCAGATCGAGGTCGAGGTCACCGGCAAGAGCTGCCACGGCTCGATGCCGTGGGAGGGGCGCAACCCGCTCGAGCACGGGGCGTCGATCCTGGCCGAGGCCGCCGCCTACGCCGCCGGCGACGGCTTCGCGCGCGACGAGTTCCTCGGGCCCGGTACCCGTACCGCCAGCTGGGCGGTGCTGGAGACCCCGTCCGACTGCGCGGTGCCCGAGCGGTTCACCTTCCGCTTCGACCGCCGGTTGACCACCGGCGAGGATCCCGAGCGGGCGCTGGCCGACGTCGAGCAGCTGCCGGCGGTCGAGCGGGCGCGGCAGGACGGCCTGGTGGTGGAGGTGCGGGCGCCGCTCTACGACGAGCCCACCTGGTGCGGCCAGCGACCCGGCAACCCGCAGATCTACCCCGGCTGGGTGACCCCCGCCGAGCACCCGGCGATCGCGGCGGCGCTCGAGACCTACCGCCGGGTGGTGACCCCCGGCGTGGCGCGCGACGCGCCGGCCGGTGGCATGCGGCGCGAGCCGCGGCTGTCACGCTGGACCTTCTCGACCGACGGCGTCGGCGTGCCGGTGGAGCAGGGCTCGCTGGCGGTGCCGGAGGAGAAGAACTGGGTGACGGCCGGCCGTTTCACCCATCCCGCGATGTTCGGCTTCGGTCCCGGCATCGAGCAGAACACGCACAAGATCGGCGAGTGCGTCGACGGCCGCGAGCTGGCGCCGGTGATCGCGTTCTACGCGCGCTATCCGAGCCTGTACCGGGGGTGGAGGTAGAAGGGCTGGGGGTCTTGTGGGCTCGGAGCAGTTCGCCGGGAGGGAGCGGCGGCCGGCGGGGGCCCGGGCGGAGCGACATCACCCTCGCCATTGGAGCGCAGCCGGGGCCACCGCTGGCCTAGCGACCGGGCTCTACTCCAAAGCACCTGCTACGCCTCTCACACCGTCAGTGCCAGCGCGGAGTCTGCTTGGCTTGGGGACCTGAGGGCCAGTCCCGCCATCGCGAGGGAGCCCGGAACCAGCTCTGCCGCGAGTGCCGCGCTCTGGCGCGCGCGAGCTCCCGTCGGCCTCATGGCAGCGGGATCTGGCCGGCGGGCTTGACTGCCTGGTAGCGCGCCGACAGGTCGGCGTATATCGCCTCGATGCGGCGGACCTTCTCGCGCAGCGGATCGGCCCTGTCGCCGGGCAGGGCGGCGATCTCGGCGCGCAGGTCGTGTGCCTGCCAGTACGCATTGCGCCGCCGGTAGCGGCCCTCCGGCAGGTCGAACACCTGGGCCAGGATGCGCAGGTCGTGCGGGATGGCGAAGCGGTCTCGCGAGTCCTCGTAGCCGAACAGGTAGTGGAAGTTGTCGAAGCCGGACCAGGTGATGGCCGAAAGGCACAGCGAGCACGGCTCGTGCGAGGCGAGAAAGAGGCAGTCGCCGGGAGCCGGACGCTCGGCCGCGGGCAGCCGCCACAGCCGGCGCACCGCCTCCACCTCGCCGTGCCACAGCGGGCAGTCGGTCTCCTGGTTGGTGGCGGCGATCACCAGCGACAGGTCGCTCTTGCGCAGCACCGCGGCGCCGAAGATCTTGTTGCCGGCGTCGACACCCTCGACGGTCAGCGGCACGACGTCGTGCTCTAGGACCTCGAGCAGGCGGGCGATCCGCTCGCTGTCCGTCGGCATCGGATCAGCCGGGCGCCAGCGCCGCCATCCGCCGCCACAGGCGCGGCGCCTGGCGCTCGGCCTCGGCGCGGATCTCCTCGAGGTCGGCGGTGAGCAGCCGGCGGTCTGCCACCACCACCCGGCCGTCGACCACCACGTGCCGCGCGCCGCCGTCGTCGGCCGCCACCGCGTCGGCCAGCGCACCCGGCGCCAGCGGCGCCAGCTGGCCGCCCAGCCGCTCGCCCGCCAGCAGGTGGCCGCCGGCCAGGCGTGGCGCCACCTCCGCCGCCGGCTGACCGTGGTCGGCGGCCTCGTCGAACAGCGCCGCCGCCTCCTCGTCGAGCCGCGACGGATAGCCGTCGGTGCCGAGAGCCACCCGCGGGCTGGCGGCGAGGGCGGCGGCGTATCCCACCCGGTTGCCGCGGTTCGAGCGCGGGTTGTGGACGAACCACAGGCCGCGCTCGGCCGCCAGCTCGACCTGCTCGCGGCTGCAATGCACGCCGTGCGCCAGGATCGAGCCGGGCGGCAGCGCGCCGAGCTGGAGCAGCCGCTCGAGCGGGCCGGCCCAGCCGCGCTCGCGGGCGTCCGCGACGTCGGCGCCGTCCTCGGCGACGTGAACGTGCTGCACCGTGCCGAGCTCGCGACACAGCTCGCCGGCCTCGCGCACGGTGTCGTCGGACACCGTGAACGAGGCGTGCAGGCCGACCACACCACGCACCAGCGGCCGCCGGTTGCCGGTGATGAAGCGGCGGCACTCGGCCAGCCCGCGGCGGGCCTCCGCGCGGCCGCCGTTGCGTTCGGTGGCGCCGAAGGTGAGCACCGCCCGGATCCCCACCTCCTGGCAGGCGTCGGCCAGGATGTCGAGCGAGCCCTCGATGAGCGCCGGCGACTCGTGGTGGTCGACCAGGGTGGTGACGCCGGCGAGCAGCGACTCGGCGGCGTAGTAGCGCGCCGAGGCGCGCAAGCTGGCCTCGTCGAGCGCCCGGTCGAGGCGCCACCAGACCCGCTCGAGGATCTCGAGGAAGCTGCGGGGCGGCGGCTCGGCGGCGGGCATGCCGAGCGGAGCCAGGCCGCTGTAGATGTGGGTGTGGGCGTTGACGCCGCCGGGGACGATGCGGCAGCCGCCGCAGTCGAGCTCGCCGGCGGCACCGTGCGCCGCGCCGAACGCCGTGACCCGACCGCCGGCCGCGGTCAGCACCGCGCCGTCGCGGTCGGGACCGAGCACCAGCGCCGCCGAACCGGCCGCCATGGCTACTGGCCGAGACTGCGGATGCGCCCGACCTTCATGGCGCGGGCCGCGGCGGAGTCCTTCATCGGCAGCGCGTAGCGCCGCCGGCCGTCGAAAGCGTGCAGCGCGGCGGCCACCGCCGGCGCCGTCGGGACCAGGCCTATCTCGCCGACGCCCTTGGCGCCGAACGGCCCCTCGGGCTCGGGATCCTCGACCAGGATGACGTCGATCGGCGGCATCTCGGGCGCCCGGATGACGCCCAGCTCGCGCAGCTTGAAAGTGGCGGGCATGCCGTCCGGGCAGGGCAGCTCCTCGGTCAGTGCGTAGCCCAGCCCCATGTGCACCGAGCCCTCGATCTGGCCTTCGCACAGCGCCGGGTTGATCGCTCGGCCGACGTCGTGGGCGGCGATTATCCGCTCGACCTTGCCGTCGCCGTCCAGAATGCACACCTGGGTGGCGAAGCCGAAGGCGGTGTGTGTCTTGATCCTGGCCGCCGGCTGACCCGGGGCGGTGGTGTCGTCGATCAGCACCTCACCGGTGTAGACGTTGCCGCTCAGCTCGGAGAGCTGCTTGCCGGCGTCGAGGTCGGCCTTCAGCCCCTTCGCCGCCTCGACCACCGCCCGGCCGCCGAGCAGCGTGCCGCGTGAGCCGGTGGTCTGGCCGCAGCCGAGCTCGAAGGTCGAGTCGATGCGGACGTCGAACACCGCCGCCGGCAGCCCGGTGACCTCGACCGCGCACTGCACCAGCACCGTCAGCAGACCCTGCCCCATCTCGGTGTAACCGTTGTACAGCACCACCCTCCCGCCGTCCTCGACCACCAGCCGGGCGCGGCCCCACTCCTTGGCGCCGTTGCCGATGCCGGAGTTCTTGATACCGCAGGCGATGCCCACGGCGCGGCCGCCCTCGATCGCCTCGTAGTACGGCCGGCGCACCGCCTCGAGCGTCTGCTTGAGCCCGACCGACTTCTCCAGCACCTGGCCGGTGGTGAAGCTGGAGCCCACCTCGAGGGCGTTGCGCCAGCGGATCTCCCAACCGTCGAGGCCGACCTTCTCGGCCAGCAGGTCGAGACAGCCCTCGACGGCGAAGTGTGCCTGGTTGGCGCCGAAGCCGCGCATCGCGCCGCACGGCGGGTTGTTGGTCATCACCGCCTCGGAGACGATGTCGACGTTGGGCACGTCGTACGGGCCGCAGGCGTGGCCGGCGGCGCGCTCGAGCACCTTCGAGCCCACCGAGGCGTAGGCGCCGGTGTCGCCGATCATGCGGGCCTTGACCGCGGTTATCCGCCCCTCGGCGTCGCAGCCGACGGTGTACTCCATCTCGATCGGGTGGCGCTTGGGGTGGATGCGGATCGACTCCTCGCGGTCGAGGGTGAGCCGCACCGGGCGGCCGGTGAGCCGGGCGAGCAGCGCCGTCTGCGCCTGGATCGACATGTCCTCCTTGCCGCCGAAGGCGCCGCCGTTGGGCACCAGCTCGACCTCCAGCCGCTCCTCTGGCTCGCCGAGGAAAGACGCCACCTGGCGGCGGTCGTCGAAGATCCCCTGCCCCTGGGTGTAGAGGCGTAGCCGGCCGCCGTCGAGCGGCTCGGCCAGCGCCGCTTCGGGCTCGAGGTAGAGGTGCTCGATGCGCTGGGTGTGCCAGGTTCCGCTCACCACGTGGGCGCTGGTGGCGAGCGCCGCGTCGGCGTCGCCGCGCTCGACCACGGTGCGCGACAGGACGTTGTCGTGCTTGGGGTTGACTCGGGGCGCGTCGGGCGCCATCGCCCGGCGTGGGTCGAGCACCGGCTCGAGCGGCTCGTACTCGACCTCCACCAGGGCGGCGGCGGCGCGCGCCGTGCGCTCGTCCTCGGCGGCCACCGCAGCCAGAACGTCGCCGACACACCGCACCTCCTCGCCCTCGGCCACGAACCCCGGCCAGTCGTCGTAGATCAGGCCGTACCAGCGGTCGCCGGGCACGTCGTCGGCGGTCGCCACCGCCACCACCCCGGGCAGCGCCTTCGCCTTCGAGGTGTCGATGCGCACCACGCGGGCGCGGGCGTGCGGCGACAGGGTGACCGCTCCGTGCAGCATGCCGGGCCGTTCGAGGTCGTCGATGTACGGGCGGTCGCCGAGGGTCAGCTCGCTGCCGGTGTAGCGCGCCAGCGAGCTCCCGACCCGGCCGTCGTCGCACGGCCGCGGCTGCTCCTCGCCGCGGCGCGCCCGGGCCAGCAGCTCGATCGCGTCGAGGATCTTGGTGTAGCCGGTGCAGCGGCAGATGTGGCCGGCCAGCGCGGTGGCGATCTGCTGCCGGCTGGGGTCGGAGTTGCGCTCGAGCAGGTGGAGGGCGCGCACCGCGATGCCCGGGATGCAGAAGCCGCACTGCAGGCCGGCGACCGCGACGAAGCTGTCGGCGATCAGGCGACGCTCCTCCTCGGCTACGCCCTCGAGCGTCACCACCTGCTTGCCGTCGACCTTGGCGGCGGGCACCGCGCAGCTGGTCTTGGGCAGACCGTCGACCAGCGCGACACAGCAGCCGCACTGCCCTTGTGGCTGGCAGCCGTCCTTGGTCGAGCGCACGCCGCAGCGGTTGCGCAGCGCCTCGAGCAGGCTCTCGCCGGGGTCGATATCGAGCCGGCGGGGCGTGCCGTTGAGGGTGAACTCGAGGGTGGGCAACTGGAACCTCCTGGCTGGCCGGGGACAGGCCCGGCGATGGCTACCGGCTCGACCGTGCGGCCGGAGCATGGTGGCTGCCGGGGGTCGGCGGCCCTGCTTCGGAGCTCCGGGGTCGCCCCGTGCGAGCAGCGGCAAAAAGGACGCATTGATTCTATCAGGTGGCGGGCCGAGGCCGCCCGCGGCGAGTCAAACCGCGCCGCTTCAGGAGGTTACGCCGAGGGGCGGAATCCGTCTCGCGGATCGGCTACAATCCGGGCGTCTCAAGACCATCGCTTTCAGCGGGGGCGCCGGAGTCGCCGGGTCGGTCGCGCCGGTGCAGTTCCGCAGGCTGAAGGGAGGCGCCATGTCCGAAGCAGGCTCGTCGACCACCGGTCACGTGCAGCCGATCTACGCGATCGAAGACCGCCCGCCGCCGGGTCGCGCCTTCGTTCTCGGCGCGCAGCACGTGCTGACGATGTTCGGCGCGACGGTCAGCGTGCCGCTGCTGTTCGGTCCGGTGATGGGGATGAGCGCGGCCGAGACCGCGCGGCTGATCTCGGCGGTGATGCTGTGCTCCGGACTGGCGACGCTGGTCCAGACCACCATCGGCTCGCGGCTGCCGATCGTGCAGGGCGTGTCGTTCTCGTTCCTGGCCGCCTTCTTCCTGATCATCAGCGAGGTCGGCCAGGAGGCGGCGGCGGCGGGAGTGGCGGTCGGGCCGCTGGCGATGCAGTACATCGCCGGCGCGATCATCGCCGGCTCGCTGATCGAGATCCTGATCGGCTTCAGCGGGCTGGTCGGGGTGCTGCGCAAGGCGCTGTCGCCGGTGGTCATCGGACCGGTCATCATGCTGATCGGCCTTGCGCTGTTCCAGCACGGCGCGCCCAAGGCCGGCACCCACTGGCCGATCTCGAGCCTGACCATCGTGCTGATCGTCGTCTTCTCGCTGGTGCTGGCCCGCAAGCACAGGTTCTTCAGGCTGTTCCCGATCCTCACCGCGGTGATCGCGGTGACCACGGTCTGTTTCGTGCTCACAAAGACCGGCGCGTTCCCGGCCGGGCACCCCTCCCACGTCAGCCTGGAGGCGGTCGAGCAGTCGAGCTGGGTGCGGCTGTCGCCCGGCGAGCTGTTCTTCCCGTGGGGCGCGCCGAAGTTCAAGCTGGGGTTCTTCCTCGCCATCCTGGCCGCCTACCTGGCGTCGATGATCGAGTCGATCGGCGACTATCACGCCGCTTCGTACATGGCGGGCGGCGGCGACCCGACGCCCCGCCAGCTCAACCGGGGGATCGGCTCGGAGGGCATCGGCTGCCTGCTGACCGGCGTGTTCGGCGGCTTCGCCTCGACCTCCTACTCCGAGAACATCGGCCTGATCGGCCTCACCAAGGTGGGCTCGCGCTGGGTGGTCCAGGTGGGAGCTCTGCTGCTGGTTGCGCTCGGTATCTTCGGCAAGTTCGGCGGCTTCGCCGCCGCCATCCCCGGCCCGGTGGTGGGCGGGCTGTACTGCGCGCTGTTCGGCCTGATCGCGGCGATCGGGGTCCAGCAGCTGGCCAAGGCGGACCTGTCGAGCGACCGCAACCTGTTCATCGCCGGCTTCTCGCTGTTCATGGGCCTGTCGGTGCCCGCCTACTTCGCCGCCCGCGCCAGCGCCGACCTGCTGGGACCTGGGCAGACCCTGGCGATGTACACGCCGAGCGCCGAGAGCCTGCTGGCGAGCCTGCCGGCGACCCTCGGCGGGGTGCTCACCTCGATCGGCTCGACCGGCATGGCGGTGGCCGCGGTCTTCGGCATCCTGCTCGACAACCTGATACCGGGCAGCCCGGAGGAGCGCGGTCTGGGGCCCAGCACGCTGGTGCCCGAGGGCGGCGACATCGGGGTGGGGGGGGAGTGAAGCCGACCGGCGGCGGCCGGCGGCGGAGCCAGAAGAGCTTTCCAAGGTTCACGAAAGGAGTGTTACGGATGTTCACTGAATCGAGATCCAAGTTCCTGGCGACGGCTCTCTGCCTGGGCGCCGTCGGCGGCCTGCTGTTGATCGGCTGTGGCGGTGGCGAGGAGCCGGCCGCGCCGGCGGGCGGCGAGCAGGAGGCGGGTGGCGTTGCGGTCAAGGCGGCGTTCGTCTACGTCAGCCCGGTGGGCGACGCCGGCTGGACGCTGGCGCACGACAAGGGGCGCCAGGCCATCGACGAGCTGCCGTACGTCGAGACGGCCTACACCGAGGCGGTGCCCGAGGGCGCCGAGGCCGAACGCACCATCCGGCAGTACGTACGCGGCGGCTACAACCTGATCTTCACCACCAGCTTCGGCTACATGGATCCGACGATCAACGTGGCGGCGTCGAGCCCGGACGTGGTCTTCATGCACTGCTCCGGGTTCAAGACGGCGGACAACGTCGGGACCTACTTCGGGCGGATGTACCAGCCGCGCTACCTGTCGGGCATGGTGGCCGGGATGATGAGCAAGTCCGGCAAGCTCGGCTACGTCGCGGCCCACCCGATCCCGGAGGTGATCCGCGGCATCAACGCCTTCGCGCTCGGCGCGCGGTCGGTGAACCCCAAGACCAAGGTGCACGTGGTCTGGACCCAGACCTGGTACGACCCGGCGAAGGAGCGCGAGGCGGCGGAGAGCCTGCTCGACATCGGTGCCGACGTCATCGCGCAGCACCAGGACACGCCGGCTCCGCAGCAGGCGGCGGAGAAGCGCGGCAACTACAGCATCGGCTACAACTCCGACATGACGAGCTTTGCCCCCGCCGCCCACCTGACGGCGCCGGTCTGGAACTGGGCGGTGGTCTATAAGCGGGTGGCCGAGGAGGTGCACAACGGCACCTGGACCTCGTCTCAGTACTGGGGCGGCATGGAGGACGGCGTGGTGGGTCTGGCGCCATACAGCGACCTGGTGCCGCAAGAGGTGCGCGATGCGGTCGAGGCCAAGAAGGCCGAGATCGTGGCCGGCTCGTGGGACGTCTTCACCGGCCCGATCAACAACCAGGCCGGCGAGCCCTGGGTGGCGGCCGGCGAGCGTATGTCGGACCAGGACATGCTGGGCATGACCGCCTTCGTCGAGGGCGTGGTGGGCACCATCCCGCAGTAGATCCACCGGCGACGGTCCGGCGGCGGACGCCGCCGGACCGGGTTCGAGGCCCATGACCGAGCCATCTGCAGAAAGCGCCGAGCCACGGACCGCAAGCGAGGTCGCGGTGGCGCTGCGCGGCATCACCAAGCGGTTCCCCGGGGTGATCGCCAACGACAGCGTAGACCTCGAGCTGCGGCGCGGCGAGATCCACACGCTGCTGGGTGAGAACGGCGCCGGCAAGAGCACGCTGATGAACGTGCTGACCGGCATCTACCGCCCCGAGGCCGGCACCATCGAGGTATGGGGCGAGCCGGTGCAGCTGAGATCCCCCAAGGACGCGATCGACCTGGGGATCGGCATGGTGCACCAGAGCTTCAAGCTGGTGGCGACCCACACCGTGACCGAGAACATCATTCTCGGGCTCGGGCGGGGCCTCGCGCCGGTCGATCTCGACAAGGCGGAGAAGAGGGTCGGCGAGCTGTCCCGGCGCTACGGGCTCGAGGTCGACCCGGCGGCGAGCGTCTGGCAGCTGTCGATCGGCGAGCAGCAGCGGGTCGAGATTCTCAAGATCCTCTACCGCGGAGCCCGCATCCTGCTGCTCGACGAGCCGACGGCGGTGCTCACGCCGCAGGAGGCCGACGAGCTGTTCGTCACCCTGCGGGCGATGCGCGAGAAGGGCCACTCGATCGTCTTTATCTCCCACAAGCTGGACGAGGTGATGGCCATCTCGGACCGCGTGACGGTGCTGCGCGGCGGCAGGAACGTGGGCACGGTAGAGGCCGCGGGTACCAGCCCGCAGCAGCTGTCAAACCTCATGGTGGGCCGCGAGATCCGCTTCACCAGGTTCCCGCGGCGCGACGAGCTGGGGGAGCTGGTGCTCGAGGTCGAGGGAGTCAGCGCCACCAACAGCCGCGGCCTGCCGGCGCTCACCGACGTCAGCTTCACTGTCAAGGCGGGCGAGATCCTGGGCTTCGCCGGCGTCGCCGGCAACGGCCAGGAGGAGCTGGCGCAGGTCGTCACCGGCCTGATCCAACCCGACCGCGGGGCGGTGCGGGTGAACCAGCGGCCGATGCAGGGGGCCAGCGCTCGCAAGTTCATCGACGCGGGAGTCAGCTACGTGCCGGCCGACCGCCACGGGGTCGCCACGGTCGGCGACATGTCGCTGAGCAACAACAGCGTGCTGCGCCGCTACCGGGAGGCCGAGTTCGGCAGCGGCCCGTTCCTCAACTTCACCGCCGCCACGATCTACGCGCGCGAGCTCATCAAGCAGTACGACATCAAGACGCCCGGCGCGCGCACCCCGGTCCGTCAGCTGTCCGGCGGCAACCTGCAGAAGGTGATCCTGGCGCGCGAGATGACCACCCGCCACCGGCTGCTGGTGGTGATGTCGGCGACCCGCGGGCTGGACGTCGGCGCCACCGAGTTCGTGCGGCAGGCGCTCAACGAGCACCGTCACCAGGGCGGCGCCATCGTGCTCATCTCGGAGGACCTGGAGGAGCTGCTGAGCCTGTCAGACCGCATCGCGGTGCTGTTCCACGGCCGGATCATGGGCATCGTGGACGCCGCCGACGCGGAGATCGAGACCCTGGGGCTGATGATGGCGGGCCGCCCGCTGTCCGAGGTGGGCGCCTGATGGCGGCGCGCCTCGAGCTGCGGCTCAACCCGTCGCGCAAGCTCGAGTACCTGGTGCCGGTGTTCTCGGTGCTGCTGTCGCTGGTGGTCTGTGCCGGGCTGCTGCTGGCCACCGGCACCAATCCGCTGGTCGCCTACGGCGCCATGCTGCGCGAAGCGTTCGGCTCGTCGTACGGCTTCGCCGAGGTGCTGGTCAAGGCGACGCCGCTCATCCTGTGCGGGTTGGGGGTGATGCTGGCGTTCAAGATGCTGTTCTGGAACATCGGCGCCGAAGGCCAGCTCCACATGGGCGCCTGGGGCGCCACCGCGGTGGTGATGACCGGCTGGCAGGGACCGGGCTGGTTGATGATCCCGGCCATGATGGTGGCGGCGATGGCCGCCGGCGCGCTATGGGCGCTGATCCCGGCGTATCTCAAGGTGCGGCTGAACACCAACGAGATCATCACCACTCTGCTGCTCAACTACGTCGCCATCCTGTGGGTGGCGCACTTCATCTACGGTCCGTGGAAGGATCCGGTGAGCTTCGGCTTTCCGATGACCCAGCAGTTCCCGCCCGGCGCCCAGCTGCCCAGGCTGGCAGACAGCCGCGTCCATCTCGGCTTCCTGGTGGCGCTGGCGCTGGTGGTGGTCGTCTACTTCGTGCAGGAGAAGAGCCGCTGGGGCTTCGAGATCGCGGTCACCGGAGGCAACCCGCGCGCCGCCGAGTACGCCGGCATGAACGCCGCGCGCAACGTGCTGGTGGTGATGGCGATCAGCGGCGGGCTGGCCGGGCTGGCCGGCATGGTGGAGGTGAGCGCCATCCAGCTCAAGCTGCTCAAGGACATCTCGCCCCACGCCGCGCCGTACGGCTACACGGCGATCATCATCGCCTGGCTGGCGCGCCGCAACCCTTGGGGGGTGCTGCTGGTGTCGATCCTGATGGGGGCGCTGTACGTCGGCGGCGAGACGGTGCAGATCACCATGAAGCTGCCGGTGAACATCGTCCTGATCATCCAGGCGCTGATCCTGTTCTTCGTCCTGGGAGGCGACATCCTGTCGCGTTACCGGCTGGTCTTCGACCGCCAGGAGGCTGTCGGTGGAGGGTGATCTCGGTGTCCTGATCGTGGCGATCCTGCAGGCGGCGGTGCGCTCGGGCACGCCGATCCTGTTCGTCTGTATCGGCGAGATCTTTGCCGAGCGGGCGGGAGTGCTCAACGTCGGCCTCGAGGGTCTGATGCTGGTCGGCGCCATCGCCGGCTTCACCGCCGGCTTTACCGCCGGCAACCCGGTGGTCGGGGTGCTGGTGGCCGCCGTGGCCGGCGCCGTGTTCTCGTTGATCCACGCCTTCGTCACCATCACCCTGCGCGCCGACCAGATCGTCAGCGGGCTCACCCTGACCATCCTGGGGACCGGTATCAGCGGCTTCTTCGGCAAGCCGATGATCGGCCAGGTCGGGCCCGGGTTCGACAAGCTGCCGGTGCCGGGGCTGTCGCAGATCCCGGTGCTGGGCCAGGTGCTGTTCGAGCAGGACGCCATGGTCTACCTGTCGTACCTGCTGGTGCCGGTCGCCTGGTGGGTGCTGTACAAGAGCCACCTGGGGCTGGCCATCCGCTCGGTGGGGGAGAGCCCGGCCACCGCCGACTCGCTGGGCGTGCCGGTGGTGCGCATCCGCTACGGCTGCGTGCTGTTCGGCGGCGCCATGGCCGGCATCGGTGGCGCCTACCTGTCGCTGGCCTACACCACGATGTGGATCGAGCAGATGAGCGGCGGGCGCGGCTGGATCACGCTGGCGCTGGTCATCTTCGCCGGCTGGGACCCTGCCAAGGCCATTCTGGGCGCCTACCTGTTCGGCGGCGCCGACGCCCTGCAGCTACGCATCCAGGCGGTCGGGCTGGGCATCCCGACCTACTTCCTGATGATGCTGCCGTACGTTCTGACGATCGTCATCCTGGTGCTGGCTTCGCGCGCCACGCTGCGCCAGCGGCTCGGCGCCCCCGCGGCGCTCGGGCTGCCCTGGGCGAGAGAGGAGCGTTAGCGCGGCCAGGCCGCCCGCAACACCCCACAACTTCAACGGGAGACCCCACAGATGAAACGACCCGCGAACCGATCGAGCCTTCTGATCACCCTGCTGTTGGCGTTGGTGTGGGCGGGCGCGCTGCCCGCCGGCGCCGCCATCTGGAGCAACACCGAGCTGCACATCCAGGTGGGCACGCTCGACACGCCCCAGTTCCTGGTCGACCTGTTCGGCGATCTGCCCGACAAGAGCACCACGATCTTCACCCTGCAGCACGCCAGCGGCTGGAAGTACGGCGACAACTTCTTCTTCTTCGACGTCATCTCGGCCGAGGGCGGCGGTTTCAACGACTACGACACCTACGGCGAGTGGTACTCCTACTTCAGCTTCCGCAAGATGGCGGGCAAGGAGGAGATGAAGGGTGCGCTCAAGGACGTGCGCTTCATTGCCGGCTTCAACTGGGCGCCGGACGCCGACGTGCGCAAGTACCTGCCAGGCATCGGGCTGTCCTGGAACGCGCCGGGCTTCGCTTTCCTCAACACCGACTTCACCCTGTACATCGACGACAGCGTGGGCGTCGCCGGCGGCGGCTCGGCGCCGAGCGAGGACGACTCGTTCATGATCGACGTCAACTGGGCGCGGCCGTTCGGCGGCGGCAAGTGGTCCATCGAGGGCCATGCCGAGTACATCGGCTCGCGCACCGACGAGTTCGGCGGCAACGTCTCGTCCTGGATCCTGGCCCAGCCGCAGCTGCGCTATTACGTCAACCCCAGCGTCGCGATCGGCATCGAGTACCAGTACTGGCAGAACAAGCTGGGAGACGATCGCACCGACGAGAGCGCCGTACAGGCGTTGTTGGTGTGGAAGTTCTAGTGGCTTGAGGGCTCGAGGGCTTGGGCCTGGGGGCTTGAGCGGGCTCAGTCTGTCCCCCGGGGTGGAGGATGACGAGGCGACGGCCGGCGGTCACCGTCTCGAGCCGCTGCCGGCGCTCGTCCGGCCAGCTCAGCTCGAGCGTGGCGCTGGAGCTTGTGCCGAGGCCGAGCGCGGCCGCCGGGCTACCGGCCGGGCGGCGAGCGGTAGTAGCCGCGAGGGTGGACGACGGTCGGCTGTTGCGCGGTGCCGTTGATCCGGATGTCGAGCCGGCGGTAACCGCTGCGTCGCGGCTTGCGCGGCTCGAAGGTCACCAGGTAGCTGACGGCGGTTCGCCGTAGCGCCTCCGCGACCGCTGCGGTGAGCTCGGCGGCCGTGTCGGCGAAGCTGCCGCGAGTGCGTGCGGCCAGCAGCCGCAGCCCCTCCGGTCCCTGCCCCCTTGGGGGGGTGTCCGCGAGGTCGATGACGTGGATCGCGCGCCCGGTTCGCCGGTACTCGTCGAGGGTGTGGAACAGGGCGTTCTCGACCATGCCGCCGCCGAAGCGAGCCGTACTGTTGACGCGCCACGGCTCGCCCACCGCGGCGGCCTCGGCGGCGTCGCTGAGATAGGCCCAGTCGCGGGCTCGGGTCGCCGGGTTGCCGAGAATGGCCGAGCTGTCGAAGCCGCGCGAGAAGAGCACGACGGCCGTGTGCCCGGAGACGGCATGCGACAGCTCGACCAGCCTCGCCAGTGCGCGGATCAGGGCGTGGATCTCGGCCTGGCGCTGCTGCACGATGCCGAGATCGGTTTCGCGGCCGCTGTCGGCCGCCGCCAGCGCGCTGTCGGCGGTGACCAGGGGCCCGGCACCGGCCGCTGCCCGCGCGGGAGGATCGTCGGCGGACGCGGCGCCCAGCTCGGTCACTGCGTCGAGCACCGCCCGCCGATCGGTGGTGGGAGCCACCCGCAGCTCGACCTCGCCGGCCCCTCGATGGACCGCCAGCGCGACCGAGTCGGCGGGCAGGACTGCATGCGACAGCAGCTCACGGGCGGCGGCCGAGCCCTCGGCCAGCGCCGCCTCAGTCAGCGCCGGCAGATCGTACAGCAGCAGCAGATGGCGGCGATCTCGCGGCGCCAGCTCGGGCGGTGCGGCGCCGGGCGATACGAGATCGATCTCACGGATGGCGACGACGGGCACCTTCCTACCCTCCTCGCGAACGGTGAAGCTCGGTGCACTGAGCCCGCGAACGGGTGAACCGCCGTGGAGCACCTGGACCTGGACGGTCGCCGACGGCCGCTGCGCCGCCGCCGGCCAGGCGGCCAGAGGGGCGGTTGCCACGACCGTCAGCAGACTGGCGAGAAGCCGCTCAAACCTGGGCATGACGAGCTCCTTTCCCGGGGAGGGCCCGGTTCATCGGTGCGAAGTCCGTGCCACCGAGGGTGGAGCCGGTGGCTGTCGCCGCAACGGCCAGATCGTCGCCGCTTCCCCCGCGGTGTCCCCCGGTGGGTACACCGCCGTGTCCCGAGGGGCTGGGTCGGCGAGGTTCTCAAGGGTGGGCGGGGTGGCGGATCCTGAGGCGACGGTCGGCGGTCACCGTCTCGAGCCGCTGCCGGCGCCCGTCCGGCCAGCGCAGCTCGAGCGTGGCGCTGGAGCTTGCGCCGAGGCCGAGCTCGACCGCCGGCGTGCTCATGGAGAGATACCCTTCGCCGCCGGTGACCTGGCGCCAGATCGGTGCCGCGCGGCCGGGCAGCCGGGTCAGCACCACGGCGCCGAAGGCGTCGCGCCCCCCGGCCGAGGTCGTTGCGCCGAGCAGCTCGACGGCCAGCCAGTGGCGGCCGGCCGGGAGCTCGTTGCGGAACAGCCGAGCCGGGCCGTGGAACGCGCTCACCGCCAGGTCGACGTCGCCGTCGAGATCGAAGTCGGCCAGCGCCAGGCCGCGCGAGTTGGCCTCGGCCATCTCGGCGCCGCTCGCCACCGGCCGCGTCGGCAGGCCGCCGTCGCTGACCAGCAGCCGGTTGGCGTCGCGGCCGTTGTTCACCGCGTAGCGCCGTCCCGGTTGCTCGGGGTGCGCCCGGTACTGGAAGGTGGTCCAGTAGTCGGTGAAGCCGTTGACCAGGAACAGGTCGTCGTCGGCGTCGTGGTCGAAGTCGAGGAACAGCGCCGCCCACGACCAGCCGGTGTCGATCGCCGCCAGCGCCGGATCGTCGGCTGTGGTGAAGCGCGGCCGCGCCGGCCCGTCGCGCGACAGCAGCAGGCTGTTGGTCTCCACCAGCTCGAGACGGCGCGGTTCGAGCGACCAGATGTTGGTGATGAAGATGTCGGGCAGCAGGTCGGCGTTGAGATCGGCGAAGGCGACGTTCATGCCGTGGTTCGGGTCGGCGGCGCCGCTGTCCTCGGGAGCCGGCTCGAAGCTGCCGTCGCCGCGGTTGAGCAGCAGCTCGTTGCGGCCGAAGTCGTTGGCGACATAGACGTCCTGATCGCCGTCAAGGTCGACGTCGGTGTGCGACACGGCCTGCGCCCAGCCGGTGCTGCCGACGCCGGCCGCGGCGCTGACGTCTTCGAACCGCAGACCGCCCAGGTTGCGGAAGTAGCGGTCGGGCTGGCCGTTGCGGTTGTCTCCGGGCCGGAACGGGCTCTCGCCGGCCAGGTAGTTGCCGAAGTAGCCGACGTACAGGTCGAGCAGGCCGTCGCCGTCGCCGTCGAAGGCGGTCGCCGGGCCGCTGATGCCCGCTGCCGCGTCGAGGCCGGCCCCGGCCGTGGCGTCGGCGAAGCTGCCGTCGGGCAGGCCGCGGTACAGCCGGTCGGGGTCGCGAGCGCAGCCGGTGTACAGGTCCCGCCAGCCGTCGTTGTCGAAGTCGGCGATCAGCGGCGTGCGCGCCTCGCACGGGGCGCCGATGCCGAGCCGCTCGGTGACGTCGGTGAAGCGCATGCCGCCGAGGTTGCGGAACGCCCGGCAGCCCTGGCCGCCGCACACCACCAGGTCGGGCCAGCCGTCGCCGTCGAGGTCGCCGGCTGCCAGCCCGCCGCCGCTGAAGCTGGGCGCCAGGGGGCCGAACCTGCGCCAGCGCGCGAGCCAGTCGCTCGATACGTGCCGGAACTCGACACCGCTCGCCGCCGTGACGTCGGTGAACGGCGGGTCGACCGCCGGCGGTGCCTGCCGGTCGGGAGCCATGGCGGGCTGCTGCAGCCGCTGCGCGGCGGTCTGCACGTGGACCGCGCGCACCGCCTCGGCCCGCTCCCGGCGCGCCAGCTCGCCGGCGCGCCGCAGCAGCAGCAGCCCGATCGCCGCCGCCTCGCCGGCCAGCCGCTCAGCCGCCTGCGGACCGAGCGCCGGCAGCGTCGCCGGGCCCGTCTGCGCGGCCAGCGACAGGACGACCTGCCAGCCGAAGCCGGTGGCGGCGAACGCCTCGAGGTCCCAGCGCTCGATCACCGTCCCACCGTCCTGCCGGTCCGGCAGGAAGACCGTCTCGTCCCACGGCGTGGGACGGCGGGGGAGGGTCAGCGCGGCGGCCGTCGCGACGGCCTCGGCCGAGAGCGGTGCCGCATCGTCACCGCCGGGGGGCTGGGCTCGCACCGCGGCCTGCACCACCGCCACCAGGTAGCGCCGGGCGAGCTCCTCGCACACTCCCAGCAGGGCCGACAGCTCCTCGGCCTCGGCCGCCACCGGGTAGGCCACGAAGTAACGCGCCAGGTTGCGCAGCAGGACGTCGAGCGGCGTCAAGCCCTCGATCCGCTGGTTGCCGAGCTCCTCCAGGCGGTCGGCGGCGGTAGCGGCGAGGTCTGCCTGGGCGCCTGCCGCTGCGCCGCTGGCCGGCAGCGCGATCCCGACCGTCGCGAGTGCCGCGCACCAGAGCCCGAGCCGCCGCCGGTGCCGGATCACGGCCGGCAGGATATCAGCGGCGTTCCGGGTCCCGGCGGTCGTCGCCCCACCCCCTGCGGTCCGGGGTGGCGGACGGCGCGTCACCGGACCGTCCGCGCCGGGCTGCGGGCGGCGGGTGGGCGAGCCGCGCTCCTGCGGTCGGCGCCGGGCGGCGGCGCAGCCGCCAGCGCAGCGACCACGACACCTGGACCAGGTAGGCGCGCAGACCGCCGATCTGGCGTAGCGGACGGCGATCGGTGAACAGGCTCATGGCAGCTCGCTGGTCGGCCCGGGGCGCCGGCCGGCCCTGTCTGTCCTGTTGGATGCTGTGGCGGACGGCTTCCTTCGCGCTTCTTCGCGGCGGGCCGCGGCGAGCGCCGCGGGCTAGAATGCCGTGGCCCGCCGGAAGGTGTTCCCGCCGTGAAGAAGATCCTGTTCCTGTGCACCGGCAACTCGTGCCGCAGCCAGATGGCGGAGGGCTGGGCTCGGCACCTGCTCGACGGCGTGGAGGCCCACTCGGCCGGTACCGCGCCGGGGCGGATCGATCCGAGGGCGGTCGCGGTGATGGCCGAGGCCGGCGTCGACATCTCGGGCCAGCGCTCGAAGGGGGTCGACGAGCTGGCGGAGGTGCCGTTCGACCTGGTGGTGACGGTGTGCGACGCTGCCAGCCAGAGCTGTCCGGTGTTCCCGGGCGCCACCCGCGTAGTGCACCACGGCTTCGACGATCCGCCACGGCTGGCGGCGGCGGCCGGCGACGTGGCGACGGCGCTGGCGGCCTACCGGCGGGTACGCGACGAGATCCGGACGATGGTGGCCGGGCTGCCGGCGCGCGAGCTGTCCGGGCACGGCGGCTGAGCGACCGGCCGCGGTTCAGCTCAACAGCATCTGGAGATCTTCGGCCGTGAGCTGCTTGAGCGGCTCGCCGCCGCCGTCGAGGATGGCCTCGGCGATCTTGCGCTTCGAGCGCTGCAGCTCGAGGATCTTCTCCTCGACCGTGTCGCGCGCGATCAAGCGGTAGGCGAACACCGGCTGGGTCTGCCCGATGCGGTGCGCCCGGTCGATGGCCTGGGCCTCGACCGCCGGGTTCCACCACGGATCGATCAGGAAGACGTAGCCGGCGGCGGTGAGGTTGAGCCCCAGGCCACCGGCCTTGAGGCTGACCAGGAACAGGTTGCAGTCGGGGTCGTTCTGGAACCGGTCGACCACCTCGCCGCGCTTGCGGGTCTGGCCGTCGAGGTAGGCGTACTCGACACCCTGCTCGTCGAGATGCCGCCGTACGAACGCCAGTAGCTGGGTGAACTGGGAGAACACCAGCACTTTGTGCCCCTCGTCGAGCACCTCGGCGACCTGCTCGTAGAGCGCCTCCAGCTTGGAGCTGCCCGCCGGCACCCAGTCGTCGTCCACCAGGCCCGGGTGGCAGGCGATCTGGCGCAGTCGCAGCAGCGCCTCGAGCACCTGGATGGTCGAGCCCGCCACCCCCTTGCTCTCGACCTGGCGCAGCAGGCTGGCCTGGTAGCTGCGCTTGACCTGGTCGTAGATCTCGCGCTGGCGGTCGTTGAGGGTGCAGAGCAGGACCTGCTCGGTCTTGGGCGGCAGGTCGGGCAGCACCTGGCTTTTGGTGCGGCGCAGGATGAACGGCCGGATGCCCTCGGCGACCAGCGCCAGCTCCTGCTGGCTGGCGGTGCGGCCGCTGGTCAGCACCTCGAGGGTGGGGAGCCGGCCGAGCAGTCCGGGGTTGAGAAAGTCGAACAGCGAGCCCAGCTCACCCAGGTGGTTCTCGATCGGCGTGCCGGTGAGGGCCAGCCGGTGGCGCCCGACCAGTAACCGGCTGGCCTTGGCCGCTTGCGATTCGCGGTTCTTGATCGCCTGTGCCTCGTCCAGGATGATGGTGTCGAACTCGACCTCGACCAGGAAGCCGACGTCGCGTCGCAGCGTGCCGTAGGTGGTGACCACCAGATCGTAGTCGCCCAGCCTGGCCTGCAGCGCCTCCCGGCCGGGGCCGCCGTACTCCACCACCTTCAGATCGGGGGTGAAGCGCTGCGCTTCGTCTAGCCAGTTGTAGACCAGGCTGCGCGGCGCCACCACCAACCAGGGCAGCCCGGTGGTCTTCGACGCCGTGCGGTGGGTGCGCAGCAGGGCCAGCACCTGGACCGTCTTGCCGAGGCCCATGTCGTCGGCCAGCACGCCTCCGAGGCCGAACTCGCGCAGGAAGTCGAGCCATCCGAGACCGTCGCGCTGGTAGCCGCGCAGCGTGCCGCGGAAGCTGCGCGGCTCCTTCTTGGGTTTGATGCGGTCGAACGAGCGCAGCTTGTCGCGCAGCTTCGAGAAGCCCTGGTCGACCTCGGGCTCGGGCATCTGCGCCAGCAGCGCGTCGACCAGCAGGGCCTGCGACGGAATGAACCTCAGGCCGGTGTCGGTGGTCGAGTGGGCGAGCTGCGCCAGCGAGCCGTAGGCCTCGCTCACCGAAGCCGGCAGCAGGCCGCGGGAGCCGTCGCCCAGCGAGACGAAGCGGTCGCCGCGGGCCAGCGCCGCCAGCACCTCCGAGATGTCGATCTCCTCGCCGGCGAAGTCGAGCTCACCGCTCAGCTCGAACCAGTCGATGCCGCTCTCGACGCGCAGCGCCGGCGGGCTGGGCGAGCGCAGCGAGCTGCCGTGCACTTCGACGGTCCAGCCGTCGGCGAGCAGCGGCTCGGCCACCACCGGCACCTCCTGCGGCGGCAGCTCGAGCTCGTGCCCCTTGCCGGCGGGCACCGGCCGCACGCCGGCCTCCAGCAGCCGTACCAGGGCGGCGTGCTCCCAGTCCATGTCGCGCCGCAGCACGGTGCGCCGCGGCCAGTCGACGATCGTCGAGCGCGAGTCGGCGGCGCTGACCTCCATCGAGCCGTAGACGAACGACAGCTCGGCCACCAGCGGCGCGTTGGGCAGCACCGAGGCCGCGTCCTGCTCCAGCACCAGCCTCGGGGCCGGCTCCTCCCGCTCCTCGAACAGCCCCAGCTCGGTAGGCAGCTCGAGCTGAGGCAGGTCGCCGATCTCGTGCAGCTGGGTCAGGGCCTCCTCGAGCTCTTCCTTGGGGATCAGGATCTCTTCCGAGTGGCGCAGCAGCCGGCACCATTCGATGTCCCGCGCGCGCCCGGCCATCAGGCGGCCGAGCGACGCACCGGCGACGACCAGGGCCGTGTCGTCGCCGTCCGGGGGCAGCACCAGCTGCACCGCGTCGAGCGGCACGCTGTCGTCGCCGCGCTCCAGGCTGCCGCCCAGCTTGACCGCGCCGGCCGGCGCCGCCTGCAGCCGCAGCGCCAGGCGCCAAGGCTGTCCGGAGTCCCAGGAGAGCTGGCGCCGGTTGGCCGGGTTGCGGCCGTCCCACCAGCCCAGGAGGCCGGCCTCGGCGAGCTGCGGCAGCACCGCGGCGTGCAGTCGGGCAGGCAGGCGGAACTGCTGCGCGCGACCGGCGTCGACCGGCTTCCGGCCACGCGGCCCGCGTCCCTTGCGCAGCGGCGGGGCGGCGGCGAAGGCGGTGACCAGCGCCGGCGCACGCTGCGACGTGTTGCCATCGGGAGCCTGGGCCAGCAGTGCGGCCAGCTCGTCGGTCGCCAGGGTGGCGCGCTTGAGCTTGCCGGATTTGCCGCCGCCGCGTCGCTGGAACAGGTCGATGACCACCGCGCCGGCGGCTTCGCTGGCCGCGGTGTTGATCAGCAGGCGGAGGTTGGGGGGGGCCTGCGGCCGCTGCTGTTGGCCGTCGCCTGGAGTCTCGGCTTCGACGCCCTCGAGCTCCTCGCGGAGCCGCCCCAGCTGGTCCTGCCAGCCGGCACGCCGTCCGCGGCTGCGGCCGCGCGGCCCCGCCGCCTTGCGCTGGCGTCGCGGTCTCGCCAGATGCACCCGCGCTCGCTGCTCGATCTGGCCGGGGTCGTCCTCGCGCTCGGTTGGCCGTTCCTTGCGCAGCGCCAGCCTGCCCCGGCCCGGCGGTTGGACCGACGGATCGAGGCTACCGATTGCCAGCAGGGTCGCCCACAGGTGCTTGCACGGGCGCCCGCCGGCAAACCGCTGGCAGGTGCACGAGGCGCGCAGCAGCCTGGACTCCGGGACCTCGGACCAGTCGACCTCCACGGTGTAGCTCTCGTGCTCGGTGCCGGCGACGCGCGCCATCGCCCGGCCGCCGTTGACCGCCAGCTGCACCCGGCCCTCGTCGAAGTAGTCGTCCCCGCGCTGGCGGTCTCCGGGCTGGAAGTGCGAGCTGCTTCGCTTGTGCAGCGGTACGGGGCGCGGGCCGGAGCCACCGCGGGGCTTGCGTCCCGGCGGCGGACCTTTCTCCGTGGTCGTCGTGGACATGGAGCGAAGAGGCTCGAAAGGCGGAGCAGCTTGGCGCCGTACGGGCTGGCGCGGGCTGCGAGCGCTCGCCTGGTACTGCCCCGTCAGTCTTCCGCGCGCCGGCCGAACAGCCGCGGCGGGGCGAGCGACCGCGTTAGTGTACAGCATCCGAGGCGGTTTTTGGGCAGGTGCCCTCAAATCCGACCGAAGGATCGGCGCCCGGTGGGCATCCAACATGACAGATCGGAGGAAACCGCCAGCGGCACGGCCGGGCAGGCTGACGAGATGAGAGCGACGAAGACCGAGCGGGAGCTGGTCCGGCGGATGGTGGCCGGCGACGCTTCGGCTTTCGACGAGTTCGCCGACGGCTACCTGCCGGGTCTCTACCGGTTCGCGGCCGCCCGGCTGGCCGGAGACCGGGAGCTGACCCGCGACATCGTCCAGAGCACCGCCTGCAAGGTGATCGCCAAGATCGCCTCGTTTCGCGGCGAGGCGGCGCTGATGACCTGGCTCTGCGCCTGCTGCCGCAACGAGATCGCAGCCCACTTTCGCCGTCACATGCGGAGCGCGCACGAGGTCGACCTGGAGGTCGCCGAGGAGACCGGGGCGGGTGAGTCCGTCACGCCGCCACCGGACGGGCCGGAGAGCGCCGCCATTCGCCGCCAGGCCGCCGATCTGGTCCACGTCGCGCTCGACACGCTACCGGCGCACTACAGCCAGGCGCTCGAATGGAAATACCTCGAGGAGCTGCCGGTGAGCGAGATCGCCGGCCGCCTCAACCTCGGCCTCAAGGCCGCCGAGTCGCTTCTCACCCGCGCCCGCCAGGCGTTTCGCGACAGCTACGGCCGCCTCGCGGCCACCCCCGGCAGGGCCGCTTCGGCGCCGGCCTGGATCGGGCGGAGAATGGAGCTCGAATCATGAGCGATCCCAGACCAGCGGCCGGCCGGCCGGTCGATCCGGCCGAGGAAGAACGTGAGCTGCGGCACCTGATCCGCCAGGCCGGACCACGCCCGGCGGTGCCGGCGTCCGATCTCGGGGAGATCAAGGCGGCGGCGCGCCGCGAGTGGCAGCGGCTGGTAGCGGCGGAGGCGGCGCGGCGCCGCTGGGCCCGGCGGCTGGCCTGGGCTGCCGGCCTGGCGGTGGCGGCGGTCGGCGCCTGGTGGTGGAGCGCCCGCACGGTGCCCCAGCCGCCGCCGGCGGTGGTGGCCCGGGTCGAGCTGGCGCGCGGCGACGTGCGGGTGGGCGGCGACGCGATCGACGGCGGCGGCGAGCCGCTGGGGTCGGGCGGAGAGCTGGTGGCGGGCAGCGAGCTGGTGACCGCGGGCGCCGCCGCTGGCAGCCCCGGCCGGCTGGCCATCCGGCTGGCCGGCGGTCCCTCGGTGCGGCTCGACCACGACTCGCACGTCCGTTTGGCTTCGCACCGGCGGCTCGAGCTGCTCGCGGGCGCGCTTTACGTCGACTCGGGCGTCTCGCCGGCGGCGGGCGGCGGCATCGAGATCGACACGGGACTCGGCGTGGTGCGCGACATCGGCACGCAGTTCGAAGTTCGGCTGAGCGACACCGGCGAGGCGCTGCGCATCCGGGTGCGCGAAGGCCGGGTGACCCTGTCGGCCGCCGGCGAGTCGCATTCGGCCGCCGCCGGCGAGGAGCTCACCTGGCAGCGAGACGCGCCGCCGGTGCGTGGCCGGGTCGACTCGTGGAGTGCCGAGTGGGAGTGGGTGGTGGCGGCGGCGCCGCCGATCGAGATCGAAGGCCGGACGCTGGGCGAGTTTCTCGATTGGGTCTGTCGCGAGGCCGGCTGGCGGCTGGAGTTCGTCGACCCGGCGCTGGCCGAGTCGGCGCGCGACATCCGCGTCCACGGCGCCATCGAGGAGCTGACGCTCGAGCAGGCACTGAGCGTCGTGCTGCCCGGCAGCCGGCTGAGCTACCGGCTCGAGGACGGCGTGCTGCGGGTGGCCCGCGGCGCGGGCCGGCTTCAGAACTCGTAGCTGACGCCGAGCGAGGGCAGGATACCGACCCACTGCTCCGGGTTGGGCTCGATCGCCCCCGTGTCCTGGTCGATCTGGTAGTCGAAGCCGGCCAGGTTGCCGCGGTCGTAGACGTTCTGGACGTCGAGGAAGACCGACAGGACGCCGCTGCCCAGCCGCCAGTCCCGGCTGGCGCGCAGATCGAGGCGGTGGTAGTCGGACAGCCGGCGGCTGTAGGCCGGCCCGAGCACGGGCACCAGCTCGACCTCGCCCTCGGCGTCGACCTCGCGCTCGAGCGACAGCGGCGTCGTCGGCCAGCCGGTGTGGTAGCGCCAGGCCAGGTTGAGCTTCCAGTGGCGGCTGATGCGGTAGTCCAGGTCGAGGTTGAGGGTGTGCGGCTGGTCGTAGCGGCGGGGCACGCGCCGGCCGTCGATCTGGTCCTCGGTCGAGGCCCAGGAGTAGTTGATCCACCAGCCGATCCGGTCGCCGAAGCTGCCGCGCAGGAAGAACTCGATGCCCTCGGCGACGCCCCGCTCGGGCGCCACCAGGACGCGATCGGGCTCGACTTCTGGAAAGGTGTTGACCGCCTCGTACAGGTTCTCGTAGCGCGGCAGCGGGTTGCGGACGCGCCGCTGGTACAGCTCGATGCGCAGCGCCAGGCCCGGCGAGCGGCCGAGTCGGGGCCACAGCCGCTCGTAGCCCAGCACCCGGTGCTCGGAGCGCTCGACCCGGCGGAACTCGGTTTCGCCGTCCTCCACCTGGAGCTCGTACGGACGCTGGCTCTGCGTGAACCGGCCCCACGCCAGACGCACCACGCCGCTGGTTCCGACCGCCCAGGCGAAGTTGAGGCGCGGGCTCAGCAGGCTCTCGTCGGTCAGCGTGTAGCGGTCGTAGCGCAGCCCCACCTCGGCGGTGAGCCGCTCGCCGAAGCGGCGCCGCTCGGCGACGTAGACGGCGCCGTGGTTGTCCCGGAAGCGGCCCCGGAAGTCGATCGAGTCGAACGGGTTGGCGCGGACCCGCGCCAGCGGGTTGTCGAAGCTGCCGCTGCCGCGGTAGTCGTAGTCGGCGTCGAAGCGCCGCAGCGAGAAGCCGGCCTCCAGGCTGTCGCGCGGCGACAGCCCCAGGTTCCATTCCTGGCGCACCGCCAGGACCTCGAGCCGGCGGCGGTCGCTGATCTCGAACTGCACGTCCTCCTCGAGCTCCAGCCCGAACCGGTCGCGCTCCACGCGGCTCCTGGAGACGGCGGTCTCGAAGTAGCGCTCGGCGTCGAGCACGGTGACCAGGGTGAGCCACAGGTAGCTGCTCTGATAGTCGGTCTCGAAATGCTTGAGCTCGCCCTCCACCGTCTCGAGCACCTCCAGCTCGTCGCCGGAGCGCAGCGCGTTGATGCGCAGCCCGACACCGCGGGCCAACTGGTAGTCGAGCTTGCCGAAGCCGTCCCAGTAGCGCGGCCGCTCGCGGCCCAGCAGCCGGGAGGCCAGGTCGGCGGTGCCGCGGCGCAGCTGGACCAGCCAGCTGCCGCGCTGCGAGTCGAAGGCGCCGGCGCCGCCGGCCTGGGCGCTCAGCAGGCCCAGGCCGAAGCGCAGCCGCCGCGGCCCGGTGGGGGTGGCGGTGGTCATGTCCAGCACCCCGCTCATGCGGTCGCCGTGTCGCACCGGGAAGCCGCCGGTCGACAGGTCGACGTGCTCGAGGGTGGCCGGCGCGACCACGCTCAGGGCACTGTCGAAGTCCTTGAGGTGAAAGGTGTCGTAGAGCTCCTGACCGTCGAGCAGGATCTGGGTCTCGTCGCGGCGGCCGCCGCGGACATGGAACTCGGCGGTGAGGTCGTTGGAGGTGACGCCCGGCAGCAGGCTGAGGGCGCGGAAGAAATCGTCCCCCAGATGCGGTAGCGACAGGATGTCCTCACGGCTCAGCGCCAGCGGCGCTACCGGCTGTTCGCGCAGCAGCGAGACGCGGCTGGGGGTCACTTCCAGCCACTCCTCGGTGATCGGCGCCGGGTCGAGCAGGATGTCGACGTGGGTGCCGCCGTCGGCCGTCACCGGCAGTCCCGGCAGGCGCTCGACCACGAAGCCCCGGCGCCGCACCTCGAGCGTGTAGCTGCCCTCGCTCAGTTCGGCCAGGCGGAAGCCGCCGTCCGGCGCGGTGGTGGTCCGGTTACCCGTCTCCAGCAGCCGCACGGCGACGCCGGCGATCGGCGAGCCGTCGCGCCGCGAGTGGATCGTGCCGGTGATCGCCTGCGGTCTGCCGGCCGAGGCTCCGCTGCGCGGCACGATCACGATGGTGCCGCCGGCACCCTCGACGGCTTCGAGGCCGAACGGGTTCAGCAGCTCTTCGAGCTGCCGACGTGGCGCGCCGGCAGCCGGTTCGCCCGCGATCACCATCTCGGGCCGCACCACGCTGGTGGTGAACAGGATGCGCAGGCCGCGAGCGCGCAGCTCCTGCAGGGCCTCCGCCAGCGACCTGCCGGCGTAGCTGCTCGCGGCTTCGGCCGGCCCGACCGCGGCCTGCTGCGCCGGCGTGGCGGTGGCTGCCAGCAGCACGACTGCCAGGAGCGCGCAGCAGCGAAGGCGTCGTCGAGCGGCCGGGGTCCGCCGCGGGCCAGGGAGTTTCAGCATGGCGGCTGCCGGCAGAATAGCAGGCAACCGCGCCGGCCGGCGCCGCCGCGTTCACGGCCGCGCCGGCCTCGGGCTGCAGCCGAGAGAGCTGCCGACCGGCTAGCCGGCCGGGGCCTCGGCGGACACGATCTCGAGCAGCTCGACCTCGAACACCAGGGCCGCGCCGCCGGGGATGCCCGGGCGGCCGTCGTCGCCGTAGGCCAGCTCGGCCGGGCAGACGATGCGGCTCTTGCCGCCGACGCGCATGGTCTGGACGGCCTCGGTCCAGCACGGCACGACCTGGTCGAGGCTGAACTCGGCGGGCGTGCCGCGCTGCCGCGAGCTGTCGAACAGCTTGCCGTCTCGCAGCCTGCCCTCGTAGTGCACCTTGACGCGGTCGGTCGCCGACGGGCTGGGCCCGGAGCCGGCGGCGAGCTCGGAGATGACGATGCCCGACTCGGTGCGGGAGGCGCCGGTCGCGGTCGCTTGCTGGTCGACGTAGGCCGCGCTGGCCTTCTTCTCCTTGGCGGTGGCTTCGGCCACGCGCACCTGGACGAACGGCTGGATCTTGGGTCCGTACTCCTCCAGCTCGACCTGCGGTGCGCGCGCCAGCACCGAATCGGAAATGCCGGCCTGGACCATCTTCAGCTCGTCGGCGTCGAGGGCGAGCTGAGCGAGCTGCTGCGCCACGGCGAGCCCGATGGCGTAAAGGACCTTCTGGTCCTCGCTGTCGGGGGTCGTCTGGGCGGGGGCGGGCGCCGCGGCCAGCAGGACGGCGGCCAGCAGGCAGACTGCGGCGGCACGAGAAGAGGCAACGAAAACGGTCATGGGATCTCCTTTGATTCTGAGGCAGCCCGCTCCCGGCGTGCACCGGCGCGGGCGGGGAGCCCGGCAGCGGAGCGCGCCGGGCGGTGTGGCGGCTCCGAGCCTAGCACCGTTGCGCCCGCCGCAGCCGCCGGCTCCGTGCTACTCTGATGCCGCACTTTCAGCTCGAATCACGCGCGACCGGGGCGCCCGCCGGTTCGGCGGCCCGGTCGCCGGCTAGGCCAGCCGCTTGCCGTCACAGCGCTCCACCGTCCGCCGCCCGCCGCTGGCCGCGTACCTGCTGGTGTTCGGTCTGATCGTCGCCAACCTGCCGTCGTCCGCCGCCGGCGCGACCGACTGTGCGGCAATCGCGTCCGCCGACCTGCGGCGCATCTGCGAGCGCGGCGAGCTGCGGGTCGCGCGCTACGGCGGCGAGCGTCCGCCGTTCTTCTCCCGCACCGACGGCAGCTGGAACGGCTTCGACGTCGACCTGGCGCGCGACATCGCGGCCCGGCTCGGGGTGCGCTACAGCGAGGACGCCTCGGCGTCGTCCTTCGACGAGGTGGTGGAACGGGTGGTGAGCGGCGAGGCCGACATCGCGGTGTCCAAGCTCAGCGCGACTCTCGATCGCGCTTTCAAGGTGCGGTTCACGCGGCCGTACCTGACGGTGTATCAGGCGGTGCTGGTCAACCGCCTGTCGGTCCCCTCCGGACGCGATCCGTTCGCCGCCCTGGATGCGCGGGGAGTGGTGGTCGGCGCGCTCGACGGCACCGCCTACATGGGCTACGCCGCCGCGACCTTCGGCCGCTCCGAGATCCGCGGCTTCGCCAGCTTCGAGCAGATGATGGAGCAGGTGGTGTCGGGCGGGATCGACGCCGCGCTCATGGACAGCGCCCGCGCCAACAGCTGGCGCCAGGCCAACCGGCGGCAGCTGATCCACGTGCGTACCACCGTCGACAAGAGTCGCCGCGACCCGCTGGCGATCGCCGTCGGCTGGCAGGACACCCACCTGCTGGCCTGGCTCGACCTGTACCTCGACACCATCCGCGCCGACGGCACCGCCCGTCGGCTCTACCGCAAGTGGTTCGCGGCGGCGGACTCCGCCGAAGAGGCGGGCTCGCCGTGACCGGTGGGGCGGAGCGCGGCGGCTGGGCCACGCTGCGAAGGCTGGCGCCGATTCTGCTCGCCATCGGCGCCGGCGTGGGGGTAGGCGAGCTGGCGCCCGAGGTCGGTGAGCTGGCGGCGCCGTTCGGACGCCTGTACGTGTCGCTGCTGCTGATGTGCGTGATCCCGATCCTCGGCGCCGCGGTGGTCTCGAGCCTCGGCCGGATGGTGGCCACCCACAGACTGGGACGGAACCTGGTCGGCATCCTGGTTGTGTTCTGGGGCGGCATGCTGCTGTCCGCGACGATCGGCACCGGTATCGGCTGGGTGACGCGGGTCGGGGCCGACCTCGAGACCTCGGCCGCGCTCGGCGACCTGCTGCTCGAGATGGAAGGCGGCGGCGGGCCGGGCGGCGGGGAAGCCACCGGCGAGGAGGCCGATGCCTACGTCGAGCTGTTCGCCGGCTCGCCGCCGCGGGCGCCGGCGGCCGGCGGGGCCGCGCCCGAGATGCGTGGCCCGCGCCTGCTGACCTATCTCGACAAGCTGATTCCGGGCAACCTGGTGGCGGCTTACCTGGAGGACAACTACCTGGCCGTGCTGTTCTTCTCGGTGCTGCTTGGGGTGGCCCTGGGTCTGTCGCCGGGCGCGACGCGCGACCTGGCGCTCGGCGTGCTGGAGGCGATGTTCAACTCGCTGCTACGGATCATCACCTGGGTGATCTGGCTGCTGCCGCTCGGCCTGTTCTGCCTGGTGGCCGGGCAGGTGGCGGCCGGTGGACTGGCTTTCGTGGTGGTCTTTCGCCGGGTCATCCTGGTCAGCCTGGTGACCACGGTGGCCACCATGGTGCTGTTCACGGTGACCATCTGGAAGGTGCGCGGCGGCACGCTGGCCGGCACCCTGCGCGGCATGCGGGAGCCGTTGCTGATCGCCTTCGCCACCTCCAGCAGCTTCGCCTCGATCCCGGCGGCGATGGTGGCGCTCAAGGACAACTTCGGCCTGGGGCGCGAGAACGTCAACCTCTTTCTGCCGCTCGGCATCACCATGAATCCGATCGGCAGCGCGCTGTTCTTCAGCCTGTCGTCGATCTTCGCGGTTCAGCTCCACGGCAGCGCCGGGCTCAGCCTGGCGCCGTTCGACGCCGTGATGCTGATCCTGGGATCGGTGCTGGCGGGCATCGCCGCCATGGGGCTGCCGGGGGTCAGCGCGCTGTGGATGCTCGGGCTGGTGCTGGAGCCGATCGGCGTGCCGCCCGAGGTCGGGATCGTGGCGCTGGTGGCGGTGGCGCCGATCATCGACCCGCTGTTCACGATGGTGAACGTCTACGGCAACTGCACCGCCACCTGCATCCTGGATCGCTACGTCGGCCGCTGAACAGCGACCGGGGCCGCTACCACCTGCCGCCGGAGCGGGGCCTGTCGTTGCGCGGCCGCGCCTCGCTCACGCTCAGCCGCCGGCCACCCATGTCCGAGCCGTTGACTGCTTCGATCGCCTCGTCGCCGCCGCTCTCCATCTCGACGAAGCCGAAGCCCCGCGGGCGGCCGGTCTCACGGTCGGTGATCAGGTTCACCGACGTGACGTTGCCGTGGGCGCTGAACAGGTCGCGCACCTCGTCTTCGGTGGCGGAAAAGGGCAGGTTGCCCACGTAGATCTTCTTCGACATCGGGTGATCTCCTTGGAAGGCCGGTGAAGGGCTGACTGGAACAGCGGGACTATTGTAGCTCAGGAGCCGTTCGCTGGCCGCCACGGCGGCCCGCCGGGTCGGCGGCGGCGGCGCCACCCGAGGCTCACAGCCGGCGCAGGTCGAGGCGCGAGAAGTCCGGGATCCCCAGTGGGTCGGGCTCGAAGTTGCGCACCTGGAAGGAGTGCACGTAGACCACCGAGCCAGTGACCAGGGGCAGCAGCGGCACCTCCTCCGCGATCGCTGCCAGCAGCTCGTGCTGGAGCGCCGTCGAGGGGTCCAGCCGGAGCTCCTTGAGCAGCCCATCGACCGCCTCGTTGCGCCAGCGCGACAGGTTGGCGTGGATGGAGATCGGGCGGTCGGTGGTCGGGATGGAGTCGGAAGCCAGGCATGCCTCGAGGTAGTCGACCGGGTCGAGGGTGTCGGCGATCCAGCCGGTGAGCGCCATGTCGTAGTCGCCGCTGGCGACCCGGCGGAAGTAGTCCTCGCTGTCGCGCGCCGGCTCGATCTCGACGGCGATGCCCAGCTCGGCGAGCTGTCCGGCGATGTAGCGGGCGACGGCGCGCGGCTGCGGCAGGTAGGGACGAGGTCCGAAGATCACCATCAGGCGCAGCCGCTCGGGGCGGGGCCCGGGTGCCTGCTCGAGCAGCGACCTGGCCCGGTCCAGCCGGTAGAGGAGGCCGTCACGCCAGCTCGACATCATCGGCGGCAGCAGACCGGCAGCCGTGATCGCCAGCGGATTGGTGGGGTAGCACAGGGTCGCCACCTCGACGCGGTCGATGGCGGTCGCCAGGGCTCTGCGCACCTCGCTGCTGGCCAGCTCGGGCCGCTCGGTGTTGAAGTACAGGATCGACGTGGAGTTGCCCGGGGCGAACGCCTTGCGCACCCGGCGCAGCTCGCTGGTGTCCTCCCGGTTGAGCACGTTGGTGAAGTCGACCCGGCCCTCTTCGAGCGCCGCCAGCAGCGCGGTCGGTCGGCCCTCCTCGTCCGGTGGATAGCAGGTGAAGCGCAGCTCGCCGATCGCCGGCGGCGGCTGGTGGTGCGGGTTGCGCGTCAGGTGGAGGCGCTGGGGGGTGGAGTCGTCGGCCAGCCGGTACGGTCCGGTGCCGAGCAGCGCCGAGCCGCTCTCGAGCACCACCCCGGAATACGGCTCGGCCAGCACCAGCTCGAAGCGGGCGTTGGAACGACGCAGGTGGAAATGCAGGCGGTCGCCGCTCACTTCGGTGGAGGCCAGGTCGCGGATGTGACTGACGCGCGCCAGCGAGCGCGCCAGCAGCTCGGGCGTGAGCGGCGTGCCGTCGGAGAATCGGACGTCGGGACGCACCTGCGCCGAGTAGCGGGTGCGATCTTCGGACTCGCTCGCCAGCGGCTCGCTGAACAGCACCGGTCGGGCTGGCTCGTCTCCCTGTGGCGGCGCGAACGGTGTCTCGAAGATCTGCGATACCGCCATCAGGCTGACGAAATCCTGCGCGCGGCTGGGGTCGAGGTTCTGCACCTCGGAGATCAGGCCGATACGCAGCAGTTTAGCGTCGCCGGCGGTGGCTTCGGGATCGGGCAAGGTGGGCCTCCTCAAAGCGTCGGGCGGGGTGTCGTCCGGTCGGTTACGATACCAGTCCCTCATCGAGCGCGGGCCGCTCGGCGGCCGGTCGCTCGCGCCTTCGGTGGCCGTCATCGCCGGGGCTCGGCGCCTGCCGCGTCTCGGGCAGCGAGAAGTGGAAGCTGGCCCCGCTGCCGGCGCCCGCCGACTCGACCCACACCCGCCCGCCGTGGGACTCGATGACGCGCCGAACGATCGCCAGGCCGACCCCCGTCCCCTCGCGGCGGGGGTCGAGGCGCTCGAACAGGTCGAAGATCTTGCGGTGGAAGCGCGGATCGATGCCGATGCCGTTGTCGCGCACCCAGACCTGCGGTTGTTCCCCGTCCGGCGTCCAGCCGACTTCGACGCGCGGCGGAACCGACTCGCGCCGGAACTTGATCGCGTTCTCGATCAGGCTCTGGAAGACCTCCACCAGCCGGGCGCCGTCGACGCGCGCCATCGGCAGATCGGGGGCGACCCGCACGGTCGCCCGTGCTTCGCGGATCGGGCCTTCGCAGCGCTGAAGCGCCTCCTCCGCCAGCGCGGTCAGCGGATGCCAGCGCGGAGCGTGCTCGACCCGCCCGATGCGCGCCAGATCCAGCAGGTGGCCGAGCTTGGAGGCCATGCTCCGGGTGGCTCGGTCGATGCGGTCGAGGTCGTGCCTCACGCGATCGAAGTCGCCCTCCTCGAGGTCCCGCTCGAGCACGCCCAGAAAGCCGCGGATGGTGACCAGCGGACTCTTCAGGTCGTGCGAGATGGAGTAGGTGAACCGCTCGACCTCTTCGCGGCTGGCGCTCAGCTTCTGCACCAGCTGCTCGAGCTGGGCGTTGCGGCGGCGGCTGGCCGCGAGCCGCCACCGGAACAGCTGCGCCACCACCGCCGCGGCCGCCAGCAGACCGAGCAGGCGGATGGTGGGGCGCTGGTGCCACAGCGGCAGCACGCGCAACGGCCGGCTGGCGCCGGCCGGGTCCCACACCCCATCGTTGTTGGCCGCGATGACGTGGAAGGTATACGCCCCCGGCTCTAGGTTGGTGTAGCGCACGCTGCGCGCACCGCTCGCCTCCTGCCACTCGGTCTCGAAGCCGTCGAGCCGGTAGCGCGCGCGCACCTTGGCGGGCGCGACGAAGCTCAACACCGAGAACCGGAAGACCAGCTCGCGGGTGCCGGCGGCGATCCGCGGCCGGAGCCCCGGCTCGGACACCCTGCGGCTGTCGGCCACCAGCGCGTCGACGGCCACCAGCGGCGGCACCGAGTTGCGCAGGATGCGATCGGGCCGGATGCGGGCCACCCCGGCAAGTGTCGGGAACCACAGCCGTCCGCCGGCGTCCTTGAGGATCGCTGCCGAGGCCGTGCACTCGCGGTGAGGCAGACCGTCGCTCTCGTCGAAGACCTCGACCGACAGGCGCCCGCCCGAGCCGTCCAGCACCGAGGCCAGCTGGCGGTGTTCGAGCCGCAGTACGCCGATCGGCGAGGTCGCCCAGATCGCGCCCTCGCCGTCGTGCAGCAGATCGAAGACGGCGTCCGTCGGCAGCCCCTGGCCGACCGACACGGCCGACACCCGTCCGTCGCGCAGCCGGGCGATGCCGCCGTTGGTGGCGATCCAGAGGCCACCCTCGGCATCAGGGCGCGCCCTGAAGACCAGGCTCCCGGGCAGGCCGTCGGCCACCGTGTAGCTGCGGATCGAGCCGTCGGGCGCCCGCACGTCGAGACCGGCGTGGGTACCGACCAGCAGGTTGCCGGCGGCGTCCTCGCCCAGCGACAGGATGAAGTTGGAGCTCAGCCCGGCGGACTGGTCGAGCGTCTCGAATCCGCCGCCCTCCAGCCGGCGCAGCAGGCCGGCGTTGCGGGTGCCGACCCACAGTTCGCCGGTGCGATCTTCGAAGACCAGCCGCACCTGGTTGGTCGGCAGCCCGTCAGCCGTGGTGTAGAGCCGCTCGACGCTGCCGCGCTTGGCGAGCAGTCCGGCGTGGCTGGAGATCCACAGCGTGCCGTCGCGGGCGCGCAGCGCGTGCCTCATGCGCACGCGGCCGACCGGGGTGGCGAGCGGAAACGGTTCGACGGCGTCGTCACGGATGAGCTGGAGCATGCCGTTGTCGGCGCCGATGAGGTGACGGCCTGGTGCGATCTCGGAGATGAAGTTGACCCGCTCCGGGGCCGGGCCTCCGCTCACCCGGAAGCGGCTGAACTTGGCCGAGCGCAGCTGAAACAGGCCCTCGCCGTAGCTGGCCAGCCACAGGCTGCCCTCGCGATCGACCAGCAGCGCGCTGACCGGACCGAAGGCGGCGCCGTCGGCGGTCAGCGGGCGGGTGAGGGATCCGTCGGCGGGGGTGTAGCGAAACGCTCCCTGCTGCGACGCGATCCACAGGCTGCCGCGCTCCCCCTCGTACAGCCGGAAGATCTCCAGGTGGCCGGTATCCGGCACGGATTCCAAGCGGCCGTCGGACAGTCTGCTGAGCCCTTCCTGGGTTCCGATCCAGAGCGCTTCGGCGGTCTCGAGCAGGCTGCTGGCGGCGTTACTGATCAGGCCGTCGGCCGTGGTGTAGGTGCGGCTCGCCTCGCCGTCCGCCAGTCGGGTGACGCCCTTGCCCTCGGTGGCGAACCAGAGCGCGCCGTCGGCGGCGCGCAGGATGTCGCGGACGCTCACCGCCTGCAGGGCGGCGACGTCGACCGGTTCGATCCGGCCGTCGGTGAAGCGGAAGGCGCCGGCATCGTCGGTGCCGACCCAGACGCTGCCGCCGGGCTCGGGCAGCAGGCTGCGCACGCTGTAGGCGAACTTCTCCGAGGTCGCCAGCGGATGGAAGTCGCCGTCGCGCAGCAGCAGCACGCCGCTGCTCTGGGTGCCGATCCACAGCACGCCGTCACGGTCCTCGACCAGCTCGAGGACGCCGTTGCCGCGCAGCTCGGCGCGACGCGGTCGGGCCATGGTCGCGGCGATGCGGTGGCGGTCGAAGTTGACGAAGCTGCTGCCGTCGAAACGCACCAGCCCGCTGAGGCTGGCGATCCAGAGATAGCCGTCGCGCGACTGCAGCACATCGAGCAGCAGGTTGCTGGCCAGCCCCTCCTCACTCGTCCAGCGCGTCACCAGCTGCTGCGCGGGTGCCGGCGGCTCGAAGGTCGCCGAGCGGTGGGCATCGGCCGCCGCGACCGGTGGCGCGAGTGCCGCCAGCGCCGCCACCACGGCGGCTGGCGACCGGCGCCGACGCGGCGGGTGTGCCTCGAGCGAGGCTCTGGCGGCAGAGGTACCCAAAGCCGATCTTCCGTAACCCTGGCCGCAATTATAGGGGCGGTTCCGCTGGAGCTCCCGGCTTCGGCTCAACGCCGGCCGACGGAGCGCAGCCGGGCGTGCAGGAACTGGTGGGCCGGAGTGAACAGCCGCCGGTAGCCGAGCAGCACCACGCCCAGGGTGCCCAGGGCGGTGGCCGAGGCGATCAGGAACATGATCACCACCTGGTAGCGCACCGCCTGCACCGGCTCGACTCCCGCCAGCAGCTGTCCGGTCATCATGCCCGGCAAGCTGACGATGCCGGCGATCATCATCGAGTTGACGATCGGGATCATGCCGGTGCGCACCGCAGAGCGCACCGGCCCGCGGGCCGCCTCCCAGCGCGTTGCGCCGAGTGCCAGCAGCCCCTCGACCTCCGCGCGGCGCCCGGTGAGCTCTTCTCCCAGCCGGTCCAGCCCGAGCGAGATGCCGTTGAGCGCGTTGCCCAGGATCATGCCCAGGAAGGGGATCGCGTACTGCGGACGGAACCACGGCCGGACCTCGACCACCGCCGCCAGCGCCACCGCCGCGATCAGCCACGAGGCGGCCCAGATCGATACCAGACTGTCGAGCCAGATGCCCGGGTAGCGCCGCGGCGTGCGGCGAACGGCCGCGATGCCGGCGGCGATCGTCATCAGAGCCATCAGGTCGACCACCGGCGGCCAGCGGCTGATGGCGAAGACCCACTCCAGCACCAGTCCGACCAGCAGCAGCTGGACGGTCATGCGCACCGCCGCGAGCAGCAGCCGACGGTGGAGCTCCAGCCTGAGCGTCAGCGAGATCGCGGCGTTGATCAGGATGAGCAGGGCCGCGATGCCGAGCTGGCCGTACGACAGCTCCAGGTAGCCTGCCGTCACGCCGGCTCCTCTTCCAGGCGCCCGCCGCTCAGCCTGAGGTGGCGGTCGGCGACGCCGCCGGCGAGTCCCGCGTCGTGGGTGACCCACAGGTAGGCGCGGCGGCCGGCGGCGGCGTGCCAGCCGGCGATCGACCGCCGCGCGAGCTCGGCCGAGGCGGGGTCGAGGGCCGCCGTCGGCTCGTCCAGCAACAGCACCGTGGGCTCGAGCTGGAGCAGGCGGGCGAGGGCCACGAGCTGCGCCTCGCCGCCGGAGAGCTGTGAGCGGTCGCGGGCCAGCAGGGAGGCGTCGCGGCCCAGCTGCTCGAGCAGCTCGGCCGCCCGCCGCCGCTCGAACCGCCTCTGGCGGTGCACCGCGAGCGAGAACGGCAGCCGCAGGTTGTCCTCGACCGAGCCGTCGAGCAGCGCCGGCTGCTGGTGGAGGTAGGCGATCCGGCTGCGGTAGGCCGGGCTGTCGCCTGGCGCCAGCTCACGGCCTTCGAGACGTAGCGAGCCCTCGGCCAGCGGGTCGAGCAGCGCCAGGGCACGCAGCAGGAGGGTCTTTCCGGAGCCCGAGGGACCGCTCAGCGAGATCCGCTCACCGGCTCCGATCGTGAGGCTCCGGTCGCGGAACAGCCAGCCGCCGTTGGCGCGGCGACCGAGTCGGCGGGCTTCGACGAGCGGCGGCATCGTATGGCGGCCGGGCCCTCGGGCCGGCGGCCTGCATGCTAGCGTGTCGCCGGCCGCGGCCCGTCGCCGGCGCCGCGGCCGCGAAGGACGCAGGCAGGGGGCGAGGTCGATGCGGAGCGACAACGGCGCAGCCGAGGCGGGAGGGCTTTTCGGACAGGCCTGGGCGGCGAGCCTGGGCGGCGAGCTGCGCCGCAGCGAGGCGTTTCGCCGGGCCGCGGCCGGCTGGCAGGGCACCCTCGTGCTCGAGCTGCTGGAGGAGCCGGCGGCCGATGGCGGCCAGCGGGGAGTGCTCATCGAGCTGGCCGACGGCGTCTGCCGCCAGGCGCGCGCCAGCCGGCCGGCCGACCGGGAGCGCGCCGCGTTCGTCATCGCGGGCGGAGTCGACGGCTGGCAAGGCGTGCTGGCCGGCTCGGCGTCGCCGCTGACCGCTCTGCTGCGCGGCCGCCTGCGCCTGGTGAAGGGCAAGCTCACCAGCCTGATGCCGTTCGCCGCCGCCGCCGAAGAGCTGGCGCGCTGCGCCGCGCGCCTGGTCGGCGCCGGCGCCGCGCCGGCCGCCGCCGAGGCGCCGCGCCGGCCGCCGTTTCGCAGCACCTCGGCCGCCGGTCTGGCGACGGACTCGCCGCCGATGCAGCTGTGGGAGAAGGCCAAGCGCCATGGGATCTGGAATCCGCGCGCCATCGACTTCACCACCGACCGGCGCCAGTGGCTGGAGCTCGACGACGAGGAGCGCGACCTGCTGCTGCGGCTGGCGGCGCTGTTCGGAGGCGGCGAGGAGTCGGTGACGCGCGAGCTGCTGCCGCTGATCCGGGTCATCGCCCGCGAGGGCCGGTTGGAGGAGGAGATGTTCCTCACCGCCTTCCTGTGGGAGGAGGCCAAGCACGTCGAGGCCTTTCGGCTGTTCTTCGACGAGGTGGCCGGTGAGCAGGGCGATCTGGACCGCTACCACACGCCGGCCTGGCGCCGCATCTTCTGCCACGAGCTGCCGGCGGCGATGGCCCGTCTCGACGACGATCGCTCGGCGGTGGCCCAGGCGCGCGCCTCGGTGACCTACAACATGATCGTCGAGGGGGTGCTTGCCGAGACCGGATACCACGTCTACCACTCGGTGCTCGTGGAGAGGGACATCCTGCCCGGCACCCGGGAGATGGTCGGTTACCTGCAGCGCGACGAGTCGCGTCACCTGGCCTACGGCGTCTACCTGCTGACGCGGCTGGTGGAGGAGCACGGCGAGCCGGTCTGGCAGGCGATCGAGCAGCGGATGGACGAGCTGCTGCAGCCGGCGCTGGCGATCGTGCAGGAGGTGTTCGATCTCTACCCTCCGGGAGGCGCCCCGTTCGGGCTCGAGGCGAGCGCCTTCCTCGACTACGCCAACGGCCAGTTCGAGCGCCGCCTGGAGCGGATCGACCGCGGCCGGCGCGGTCGCCCACCGGGCAGCGAGCCCTCAAACGGAGCCGGCGGGCCCCAACATCTAGCGCCTGGCGCTTGACAGGGCGCAGCATGTTGTACAGTCTTGCGCGGGTTCTGGTAGAGAGGAGCGTCCATGGCGGCAGACTGGAAGTTCGACGACGCGGCGGTTGGCAGCGACCTGGACGGTTTCGCCACCGACGGCCGGCGGGCCCTTGCCGTCGCGCGCGCCACACTGCAGGCGTACCAGGAGAAACGGCCGGAGCGTGCCGACCCGCAGGCTTTGCGCGAGGCGGCGGTCCAGGTGACCGAGGCCAGGCGCAGGCTGCGCGAGATCGACCGCGACCTGCTTGCCGACGCCGAGAGCCTGCTCGAGGAGCTGCTCGATCGTATCGACCGGCCCGAGGCTGCCGCCGCTCCCCGGACGGCCGCCCTGGGTACCGGGCGGTAGCGGTCGCCGGCGCCCGGTGCCGGCCGCCACGGCCCGCTCCGCAAGACGGATTCCGTTCGTGCTGTAAACCCTCCGGCGCCGCCGCTCGTCCAATCAGGCATGAGAGCGGAATGCGCCAGCCTGGGCCGGTCGCCGCTGGCCCCTACCGCGCGGATGGCAGCCGGCGCCGACGTTGATGCCGAGCTGGTGCGACGCGCGCGCGGCGGCGAGCTGGGCGCCTTCGAGCATCTCTACCGCCGCCACTGCGGGCGCGTCTACGCGCTCTGCCTGCGGCTGACGGCCGACGCCGGCAGCGCGGAGGAGCTGACCCAGGAAGCGTTCGTGCGGGCCTGGCGCCGGCTGGGCTCGTTCCGGGCCGCCAGCAGCTTCGGCACCTGGCTCCACCGGCTGGCCGCCAATCTGTCGATCGACGCCTTGCGCGCGCGGCAGCGCTGGCACCAGCGGTTCATCGGCGGCGAGCTGCCGGAGGCTTCCTCCGCGCCGGCCGACCCGGCGGCGGCGGTAGATCTCGAGCGCGCCATCGCGACGCTGCCGCCGCGCGCGCGAGCCGTGTTCGTGCTGCACGACGTCGAGGGCTACCGTCACCGCGAGATCGCGCGGATGTGCGGCCTCTCGGTCGGCACCAGCAAGGCCCATCTGCACCGGGCGCGACGCAAGCTGAGGGAGGTACTGGATCGATGAGCTGTGATCGCGTGGACCGACGTCTCGAGGAGCTGGCCGCCGGCCGGCTGCTGGGCGCCGCGCGCCGCGCCGCCGAGCGCCACCTGGAGAGTTGTGCGCGCTGCCGGCAGCAGCTCCGCCTGGCGCGGCGGTTGGCGCGGGAGGTGGCCGCCCTACCGCGACGCTCGGAGCCGCGCCGCGACCTGTGGCCCGGCGTCACGCGGCGCCTCGGCCCGGCCGGACCCGGGCGTCGCGACGCCATGGTGGGCGGCCGCGGGCCGGGTTCGGCCTGGCGGCTGGCCGCCGGTCTGGCGGTGGTGAGCGCGGGGCTGGTCGCCGGCTGGCTCGCCGGCCGGCCCGCCGCGGGTCCGGTGGCGGTGGCCGAACCGCCGGCGGCAGCCGAGGCGCCGGCAGCGGCCGCGGCGAGCGCCCGTCACGAGGCCGGCATGGACCACGCCTACCGCGACCTGGTGGTGGCGGCGGCGGAGCGGCGCGACCGGCTCGACGAAAGCGGCACCGCGGCGCTCGAAGCCGGTCTCGCCGAGCTCGAGAGGGCGGTGGCCGAGGTCGGGGAAGCCGCCACCTTCAGCCCCGGCAACCTGCGGTTGGAGCTGCTGCTGGCGGCAGCGCTGCGACGGGAATCGGAATGGGCTTCGAGGCTGCGCCAGCTGTGACGCCGGCCCAGGTGTCCAAGCAACGACTGTCGAAGGAGAATCGGACAATGCGCAAGATCACCCTGCTGTTCCTGGCTGCGACCGCCGTCGCCGGCGTAGCTTTCGCCGACCGCCCGGTGGACGAGACCCGGCCGGCGGCGGCGAACGCGACCATCTCGATCGAGGTCATCTCCGGCGGCGTCACGGTGACCGGTTGGGCGCGCCCGGAGCTGTCGATCCGCGGCAGCCTGGGGGACGACGTCGAGGAGTTGCGGATCGACGGCGACCGCGACGGCTGGACGGTCAAGGTCAAGGTGCCGCGGCAGGCGGGGCGCAGGCACCGCGACATCCACGCCAACCTCGAGGTGCGCGTGCCGGCCGGCGCCAGCCTCGACGTCGAGGCGGTCAGCGCCTCGGTCGGCGCCAGCGGGCTCACCGGCCGCGTCGAGCTGTCGGCGGTGAGCGGTGACGTGACGCTCGACGGCGGCCTGGAGGAGGCCAAGCTGACCTCGATCAGCGGCGACGTGCGGTTGAAGGGGTCGGCCGGGCGGGTGACGGCCGAGGCGGTGAGCGGCGACATCGTGCTCGAAGGCGTCGGCCGCCGGGTCGCGGCCAGCACGGTGAGCGGCTCGATCGAGCTGACCGCCGGCAGCGTGGAGCGGGCGGAGCTCGAGTCGGTCTCGGGCTCCATCGACTACCGCGGCGGCCTGGCGGCCAGCGGCTCGCTCGAGGTGGACGCGCACAGTGGCAACGTCAGGCTGCAGATGCCGGCGGCAACCAGTGCGCGCTGGTCGGTGTCGACCTTCAGCGGCCGCATCGACAACGGCTTCGGGCCGCCGGCGCAGCGCGACAGCCGCCACGCCCCCGGGTCGAGCGTCGAGTTCGAGACCGGCGCGGCCGGCGGCCGGATCGAGGTGCAGACCTTCAGCGGCAACGTGACCCTGAAGCAGAGTTGAGCTCGGACGGCCGGTGCGGGTGGCGAGTGTGGCGACTGCCATCCGCCGGCCGCTGGCCGCGCACCGTGGATCAGCCGCGTTCAGGCTCGAGCAGCCGCTGCAACCGGCCGCGCGCACCAGCCAGCCGCGGCCACTCTTCGAGCGGCAGCTCGACGACCGCCAGAAAGGCGGTTTTGAGCCGCACTGTGGCGCCGGTCAGCCGGCCAACCAGCGCTTCGAGGTCGGGGTTGTGTCCGACGATCATCACCACCCGGTCGCTCTCCCGGGCGTGGCTCGCCACCACCCGCAAGTGGCCGGACACGCCGCTGCCGTAGAGCTCGCGCGTCACGACGAAGCGCGGCTCGCAGCCGGCGGCCGCCACCACCCGGCGGGCGGTGTCATGGGCGCGCCGCGCGCTCGAGGTGGTCACCAGGTCGGGCAGCAGGTCGAGCTCCGCGAGCAGCTCGCCGATGCGCTTGGCGGCACGCCGCCCGCGCTTCTTGAGCGGCCGGTCGTGATCGGCCAACGCCGGGTCGGACCAGCTCGACTTGCCGTGTCGCAGGACCAGCAGGGTCTTCACGGTACCGTCCGGCCGCCGTCGCTCAGCTCAACAGATCGACGATCTCGGGCACGCTGCCACGCTCACCGAGCCGCACCAGCCAGGTGGTGAGCCGGGTGAGCGGCGGCGGATCCCGGACCAGCCGGCCGAGCAGCGCGACCTTGAGGTCGGTGCGGGCGATCTCGCGGGCCTGCGCGCCGGGGTCGAGCGGCGCCAGCCTGCGCGCCAACTCCCAGGCGCGCCCCCGCGCCTCGCTCATCGAGAAGTTGATCACCGCATCCTCGCGGTCGCCGGCCAGCCGGTCCAGCCGGCGCAGCTTCGGCCACACCTCGCTCAGCTCCTGCTTGACGCCGTCGACGAGCGACGCCAGCACGTCGTTGATCTTGTTGAAGTCGCCGGCCAGCGCCGGCAGCTCGTCGCCGGGTGCGGTTCGCGCCGCCGCGATACCCAGGTCCAGGTTGATGTGGGCGTTCATGCCGAGCAGCAGATGCTGCAGGACGATCGGCCGCCAGCGGCGGGCGGCGTCGAACGCCAGCCGCCAGCTGGCGCTCGGCGGCTCGCCCCGGCTGTAGCGCTGGTAGGCGTCTAGGTAGCGGTTGGCGAACACCACGTCGAGCCGCTCCATGCGGGAGCCATCCTCGAACTCGCCGGCGGCGATGCCCTCGCGCACCCGCACGGTGACCTTGCGGTACAAAGCGGCGAAGTAGCCGTTGCGGCTGGCCTGCCGCCGGCAGCTGTCGACGATCTCGTCGAGGGCGGCGACAACCTCGTCGATCGAGCGCGCGCCGCCCGTCTCACCGCTCACGGCGACGAGATGACGAACTCGATGCCGGCGCGGTACGGCGGAAGCCAGTCGCCGTAATGCGGATCTGCGCTCGGGACCATCCGGCACCAGACCACCCGCCCCCTCATCCGTACCCGGCTGCCCGGCGCGCCGAAGGTGAAGAAGTACTCCTTGTTCACCGCCAGGCCCGACCAGGTGCGCACTGCCATGCCGCCCGCGCTGATGGTCAGCACCTCGCCCTCGACCGGCTGCACCAGCGGCATGTCGCGCAGCTGCCTGCGCTCGTGGCGGCGCAGCCCGGACTCTTCTGCGGTCCCCTGAGCTGCTGCAGGCTCGGTCATCGACTGTCGGCTCCGTGGCCGGGATTCTACACGACGCACCGCCGGCCGCCAGCCGGGCCGCGCGTCAGAACCTCAGCAGCACACCTGCCCAGTGGAAGCCGGCGCCGAAGGCGGCCAGCAGCACCAGATCGCCCGGCGCGATTCGTCCCTGCTGTCGCGCTTCCCACAGCGCCAGGGGCACCGAGGCCGATCCCGTGTTGCCGTACCGGTCGACGTTGACGTACACCTTCTCGTCCGGCAGGCCGAGCGACTTCTGCACCGCCGCCAGGATGCGCAGGTTGGCCTGGTGCGGCACCAGCAGCGCAACCTCGCCAGCCTCCACGCCCGCCTGCGCCAGCACCTCGCGCGACGCCTGGGTCATGCGCTGCACCGCCTCCTTGAACACTTCGCGGCCGTTCATCACCACCTCCATATGCTCGCCGCGCTCGGCGCGCTCGAGGGTGAACGGCTTGCGAGTGCCGCCGACCATCCGCCCGAGGATGCCGGCCTTGCTGCCGTCGGTGCCGGCGGTGACCGCCAGGATCTCCGCCGCCCGGTCGTGCTGGGTGACGATGGCGGCGCCGGCGGCGTCGCCGAACAGCACGCAGGTGTTGCGGTCGTGCCAGTTCATCAGCCGGGTGATCAGCTCCACCGCGATGACCAGGATCCGCCGGCCGTCCGCCACCCGCGAGCGGGCCAGGTCGAGACCCATCAGGAAGCCGGCGCAGCCGCTGCCGGCGAGATCGTAGGCCGGCACCTCGCGCGCGCCGAGGCCGACCTGGATGAACGATGCCGTGTCGGGAGCGTACACTTCGGGGGTGTCGGTGGCGACGATGATCTCGTCGACGTCGGTGGCCTCCAGCCCGGCGTCGTCCAGCGCCCGGCGCGCCGCAGCGATGCCGAGGTCGGAGGTGGCCTCGTGGTCGGCCGCCACCCGTCGCGTCTTGATGCCGGTACGGCTGGTGATCCACTCGTCCGAGGTGTCGACCCACGCGGTCCACTCGTCGTTGGTCATCACCCGCTCGGGCACGTAGGCGCCGAGGCCGGTGAGGCCGATCCTGGGCTGGGTCATCTGGTGCGCTCCGCCGCGTGGCTCAGCAGTCTACCGCCGGCGCCGGCGGGCGTCAGCCGGCCCATAGCGGAACGATCTCGAATCTGTCGACGTCGACCAGGCCCTGATCGGTCAGCTTGAGGCTGGGGATCACCTCGAGCCCCAGGAAGCTCATCGCCATGAACGGATCGTGCAGCCGTGTGCCGAGCTCGCGCGCGGCGGCGAGAGCGGCGTCGAGCTCGGCCCGGACCTCGGTGATCGGCCGGTCGCTCATCAGCCCGGCCAGCGGCAGGGCGACGGCGGCCAGCACCTGCTCGCCCTCGGCCACCACCATGCCGCCGCCGAGCGAGGCGGCGTGGCGGGCGGCGGTGAGCATCGAGCGGTCGTCGGCGCCCACCACCACCAGGTTGTGGTGATCGTGCGCTACCGACGAGGCCAGCGCCCCCCGGCCGAGGCCAAAGCCGCGCACGAAGCCCAGTCCCGCCGCGCCGGTCGCGCGGTGGCGCTCGATCACCGCCAGCTTGAGCAGGTCGCGTCCCGGGTCGGCGACCGCCATCCCGTCGACCACGGTGGCCGGCTCGACCAGGCTCTCGGTCACCAGCTGGTCCGGCACCACGCCGATCACCCGCAGCGACTCGCCGGCGGCGGGTACGGTCAGCTCGATCTGCTCCCAGGCGACGTTGATCGTCGAGCGCAGCGGGTAGGGGTCGCGTGCCGGCGCCGGCACCACCATCTCGCCGTCGCGCGCCACCAGCCGGCCGCCGCGGAACACCAGGTGGGGGCGCGGCGCCGACAGGTCGGCGAAGGCGATCATGTCGGCTCGCCGGCCGGGTGTCAGCGCGCCCCGGTCGCGCAGCCGGAAGTAGTCGGCGGTGTTCCAGGTTGCCATGCGGATGGCGGTCAGCGGGTCCAGGCCCTCCTCGATCGCTGTGCGCACCATGTAGTCGATATGGCCGTGATCGAGCAGGTCGGCCGGCATCCGGTCGTCGGTGCAGAAACAGATGCGGTGGTGGTTGGCCGGCGTCACCAGCGGTAGCAACGCCCGCAGGTTGCGGGCGTTGGTCGCCTCGCGGATGAAGATCGTCAGCCCCATGCGCAGCTTCTCGAGCGCTTCTTCGACGGTCGTGCACTCGTGATCGGAGCCGATGCCGGCGGCGACGTACGCGGCCAGCGGCTTGCCGGCGAGCCCGGGACAGTGGCCGTCGAGCACCAGCTCGTCGAACTCGCGCAGCTTGTCGAGCACCTCGCCGTCGCCGTGCACGACGCCGGGGAAGTTCATCACCTCGGCCAGCCCGAGCACCCACGGATCGGTCTTGAACGAGGCCAGGTCGTAGCTGCGCAGCACCGCGCCGTTGGTCTCCATCGAGGTGGCTGGCACGCACGAGGAGGCCATCACGAACATTGACAGCGGCCCGCCCTTGGCCGACTCGAACATGAAGCGGATACCGTCGAGGCCGAGCACGTTGGCGATCTCGTGGGGGTCGGTCACCACGGTGGTGGTGCCCAACGGCACCACGGCGCGTGCGTACTCCGACGGCGTCACCAGGCTCGACTCGATGTGCACGTGGGCGTCGATGAAGCCGGGGGCTAGGTAGGCGCCCTCGAGGTCGATCGTCTCGCGAGCCTCGTAATCGCCGAGGCCGACGATGCGCGAGCGCACCACGGCGACGCTGGTTTCGACGATCTCGCCGCTCAGCACGTTGACCAGCCGCGCGTTGCGAATCAGCAGATCGGCGGCCTGGTCGCCGCGGGCGTAACGGATGAGCTCTTCGAGTCGCACGGCGGCCGACCTCCCTGGGGCGGGATTGTAGCTCGTCGCCGAGACGAAACCGATCGTGCCGGCGTTGCGTCCTATACCGTGAAGGAGGTCGCGCCTCCGGCATGCAGCCACGCTATCCCGACATCCACGTGCGTATCCGCAGCCGCAACCTGCTGACCCTGGTCGCCGCCGTGCGCGAGGAGCTGCGCCGGGCGCGCGTCGACCGCGCCGAGATACGCCGCTTCTCGAACCAGGCGCTGGCGGCCGGCGGCGTGCAGCGGGCGCGGCGCATCTGCCGTCGCTGGGTCGATGCGCGGGTGGTCGGCGACTGACCCGGCGGCGCGGCCGGTGGCCGGTTGACAGCGGCTCGCGGCTGATGTTCCACTGCCGCCATGGTGTCGTGGATACGCACCGTCGACCCGGCCGACGCCGACGGCCTGCTGGCCCGGCTGTACGACGCCGCCCGGCGCCGCGCCGGCAGGGTGTTCAACATCATCCGCATCCAGAGCCCGCGGCCGCGCGTGCTCGGCGCCTCGACCCGTCTGTACCTGGAGGTGATGCACTCGCGCGCCAGCGGCCTGAGCCGTGCCAGGCGCGAGATGATCGCCACCGCGGTGTCGCGGCTCAACGGCTGCTTCTACTGAACGCGTGCGCACGCCAACGACCTCCGGGAAGAGGTCGCCGGACAGCCGGGCGCCGACGAGCTGGTGGCGGCGATCAGCCGTGACTACCGGCAGGCGGAGCTGCCACCGGCCGATCGCGCCATGCTCGACTTCGCCGCCCGGCTGACCGAGAGCCCGGCCGCGGTCTCGGAGGACGATCTCGAGTCGCTGCGGCGGCACGGCTTCGACGACGGGGCGATCCACGACATCGTGCAGGTGACGGCGCTGTTCAACTACTACAACCGCCTCGCCGAAGGCCTCGGGATCCAGTCCGAGCCCGACTGGTAGCGTCAGCCGTCGCCGTCGCCGGTGAGCAGCTGCCGCAAGCGGCTGCCGATGGCGTCTAGGGCCAGGGTCTCGTCGACCACGCCGAGCTCCACCGCGGCGCGCGGCATGCCCCATACCACCGAGCTGCCCTCGTCCTGCGCCAGCGTGTAGGCCCCGGCCTGCTTCATCGCCGCCATGCCCGCGGCGCCGTCGCGCCCCATGCCGGTCAGCAGCACCGCCAGCCCGCCGTCGCCGGCGCTGTGCGCCGCGGAGGAGAACAGGATGTCGATCGACGGCCGGTGGCTGTCGCCGTCCGCGGCCTCGGCCAGGCGGGCGAACAGCCGGCGCCCACGCCGGCCGACCCTCAGGTGGTGGCCGGCGGGAGCGATGTAGACCGTCGCCGGCAGCAGGCTCTCGCCGTCCTCGGCCTCGCGCACCGCCAGCGGCAGACGTCCGTTGAGCCGCTCGGCGAAGGCGGCGGTGAAGCCCGGCGGCATGTGCTGGGCGACGACCGCCGGCACCGGCAGCACCGGACCGAGGTCTTGGAGCAGGCGCTGCAGGGCGACCGGCCCACCGGTGGAGGCGCCCATCACCAGCAGCGAGAACGGTGCCGAGCGGACGGCCGCGGCCGCCCGCGGCCGCGCCGCCGGCGGTGGGTCGGCGGCCGACGGTAGCGCCGCGGCGGTGGCGGGGGAGGCCCCGGCAACCTCGAGGATGCGGCCGATGAGCAGCGTCCGCAGGGCCTGGAAGTCGATCAGCGAATAGCTGCGCTTGTCGATGAAGTCGACCGCTCCGCGGTGCAGCGCCTCGATCGCCAGCGGTGCGTCGCGGCGCGACTGCCCCGACAGCACGATCACCGGCGTCGGACCGTGGGCCGCCAGGTGGTCCAGGGCGCGCAGCCCGCCCATGCCGGGCATCGACAGATCGAGCGTGACGACGTCGGGACGCCACTCCTTGAGCCGCTCGAGCAGCTCCTCGCCGGAGGCCGCCGTGCCGACCACCTCCAGCCGGTCGTCCTCGTCCAGCATGCGGACGATGGCCTTGCGGATGAACGACGAGTCGTCGACCACGGCGACGCGGATTGGCGTCACCCGAGTTTTCTCTGATACGCGATGCAGCGGTCCAGCCGCACGGTCTCGAACTGCTCCGAGACGCCGATGATCGACTCGGCGTGGCCCAGGAACAGCAGGCCCCCGGGCCGCAGCACGCTGGCGAAGTTCGCCAGCGCCTTGCGCAGCGGGCCCTCGGCGAAGTAGATGAAGACGTTACGGCAGAACACCACGTCGAACGGCTGGTTGTCGCGGTAGCTGCGGGTCTGCAGGATGTTGCCGAGGCTGAACTCGACGTCTTCGCGGTAGCGGGGCAGCAGCGTGAACTGGTCGGTGCCGCTGCGCGCGAAGTAGCGGTGGATCTGCTCCTCGCTGGTGGAGCGCAGCGAGTTGGGACCGTAGACGCCCCGCATGGCGGTAGCCAGGCGGCCAGCGTCGATGTCGAAGGCGCGGATCTGGAGGCGGCTGCCGATCAGCGCCTGTGGGCGGCTCTTGGCGAAGATGTTGAGGGTGTACGGCTCCTCGCCGGACGAGCAGCCGGCGCACAGCACCCGCAGAGTACCGGGCACCGCCGACGAGCCGCGCAGCCGCTCGACGCCCTCCTCGAGCAGCGCCTCGAACTGGGTGGTCTCGCGAAAGAAGAAGGTCTCGTTGTTGGTGACGCGGTGCGCCAGCTGCTCCTGCTCGCTCTCCAGCCGGTATTGCAGCAGCAGGTAGTAGTCCATGTAGCGAGACAGACCGAGCGCCTGCAGCCGCGGCCGCAACCGGGTGGCCAGCAGCTCCTTTTTGGCCTCCGGAAAGTGGATTCCGAACCGCTCGGCGATGAACTCGTTGAGGAGCTGATACTCCTCCGGCGCCATCGGGTGGATGGTGGTGGCCATCGCGATCAGCGTTCCAGATACGACAGCGCGCGCTGCGACACGATCGCCACCGGGTCGGCAGCGAGCTGGGTGAGGGTGGCCAGGTTCTCGGGCCGCGCGAAACGCCCCAGCACGTCGACGCAGGCCAGGCGCACCAGCCAGTCCTGGTGGCCGGCCGACTCGCGGAACAGCGCCTCGTCGTCGTCGATGGCGCAGGCCGCCAGCGCGCGGAAGCCGTGACGCTGGATCTTGGGCTCGTCGGCGCCGGTCAGCTCGCGCAGCTGCCGGCGGGCGGCGGGGCCGCCGATCCGGCCGAGGCTCTCGATCACCAGCGGCGCGAGCGCCGGCTCGCCCGACTCCAGCAGCGTCAGCAGTGCCGGCACGCTCTCACGGTCTCCGAGCTCACCGGCCGCTCGGATCAGGTCGGGCTTGGCGGACCGCTCCAGCGCGGCGCGCAGCGCCGGCAGCAGCTCCCGCAAACCGGCCTGCACCGCCAGCTGGGCGGCGACGTCGGCCCAGGTGTCGGGCTCGTCCTCGAGCCAGCGCTTCCAGGGCAGCCGGCGCAGCACCGCCGGCCGGTCGGCCATCTGCGAGACGGCCTCCAGCCGCTGGCTCTCCGGCAGCTCGAGCAGCCGCTCGGCGATCGCCGGCGCCGGCTCGCCGAGGTGCGCGGCCAGCACCAGGCGGTCCTCGGCGCGCATCTCGGGCCGCTCGTGGCTCGCCGCCTCGACCGCCTGCCGGTGAGCGCGCAGCGCCGGAGTCAGCTCGGCGCGCGACGGCCGCGGCAGGCGCAGGTAGAGGTCGAGCAGCGGCCGGCCGAACCCCTCCTCGCTGCGCCGCGTGAGCAGCTCCACGATCGGCGCGATCTGCTGGGCGTCGTCCTCGCGCGCCAGGGCGGCCGCCAGCTCCGCGAGCGCCACCTGGCGTGGATGCCGCGCCGCCAGCAGGTAGCCCCAGTAGCGCTGCACCTTGCGGCGCTCGAGCAGCGTGCCGATCAGGTCGGGTCGGCGTGCCAGACAGGAGGGTAGCGGCGCCGCCTCCGCGGCTCCGCCCGCCAGCAGGTTGAGCGCCTCGGCGTCTTCCGGCCCCGGCCCCAGCGCCAGCAGGCAGCGGGCGGCCGACACCCGCACCTCGGCGTACGGGTCGCGCAGCCGTTCGGCGAGCGAGGCGCGCAGCTCGTCCCACGGCCGGGGGGCGCGTTGCAGGCCCTCCGCGACGTGCGCCAGCAGCCCGAGCATGGTCTCCGGGTCGAGCTGCTCGTGGTAGCGCAGCCAGTGCGTGCCGAGGGAACGAAAGGCGCGTCCGCCGCCGATGCGGGCGAGCGCTTCGGCGGCCAGCGGTCCGATCATGAGGTCGGTCAGCAGGCGGCTCAGCGGCGGCACCGCCTGTGCCGACCGCAGGTCTCCGAGCGCCTGCACGGCGGCCATCTGCAGCCAGGCGTCGGCCTCCAGGAACGGCAGCAGGTCGGGGATGGCGCGCGCATCGCCGAGGCGGCCGACCGCGACGATGGCGGCCTGCGCGATGTTGGCATCGTCGTGGCCGAGGATCGCGCGCAGCGGCTCGAGGGCGCGCGGATCGCGGATGTGGTCGAGGATCAGCACGGCCTGCAGCACCAGGTCGGGATCGTCGTCGTGCAGCAGTTCGACCGCCAGCGAGAAGCTGCGGGTGCCGCGCAGCTTGAAGATCTCGAGGCCGGCGTTGCGCAGCACGGCGTCGGCGTCGTCGCGCAGGTACCGCACCAGGGTGTCTTGCGACAGCACCGTGGCGCCGACCCGCAGCGCCCGCTCGCGGACGCCGGGGCTGGGGTTGCGCAACAGCAGCTCCAGCGCCTCGGCGCGCTCCTCGAGCGACAGCGACGGCAGCCGGTCGAGCAGCTCCATGCTGCCGTCCCAGTCGGGCGTCGTCGGCGCGGCGGCGGATTCGCTCATCTCGGCTCTCCTGGGCCGCCTCCGCCTGGCTGGCGGCGGCGGTCGGTGTCAAACGCTGAACGCATCGGCGATCTGCTGCAGCTTCTCGGCCTCTTCGACCAGGCTGCGGGTGGCCGCCGACAGCTTCTCGGTGCCGAGCAGGTTCTGGTGGGCGATCTCGGCGATCTGCTCCACGGCCCGCACCACCATGTCGCCGCCGCGCTTCTGCTCCATGCCGGCCTGCGCCACCTGCTGCGTCATGTCGTTCATCGACTCGACGGCGCGCAGGATCTCGCGCGCGCTCGCCGCCTGCTCCTTGGCGGCGTAGGCCAGCTGGCGCGTGGTCTGCTGCATGTTGGTGGAGGTGCTGACGATCTGCGCCGCGCCCTGGCTCTGCTCCTGGGTGGCCGAGGCCACCTCGGCGACCAGGGCGGTGGTCTTGGTGACCGAGTCGACGATCTCGTGCAGGATGCGCTCGGTCAGCTCGACCGCCGACTGGGTGTCGGTCTGCACGCTGTCCACCAGGCTGGCGATCTCCTGGGTCGATTCGGCCGATCGCTCGGCCAGACGCTTGACCTCGTCGGCGACCACCGCGAAGCCGCGCCCGGCGTCGCCGGCGCGCGCCGCCTCGATGGCGGCGTTGAGCGCCAGCAGGTTGGTCCGATCGGCTATCTCGTCGATGATGCGGACGATCTTGCCGATGTTCTGTGCCGACGAGTCGATGCCGGCGATGGTCTCGGATAGCTGGCCGCCGCCCTCGCGCGCCGAGGCGGCCGCCTCGGTCGACACCGAGTCGACCACCTTGACCTTGTCGGCGATCGAGTGGATCGAAGCCGTCATCTCCTCGATGGTGGCGGAGGTCTCCTCCACCGCCGACAGCAGGCTGTCGGAGTTGCGCGCCACCTCGTCGATCGAGGCGCTCATCTCCTGGATCGAGGACGAGGTCTGCTCGACGTTGGTGGCCAGCGACTGGGTCGAGCGGGCGACGCTGTCGATCTGGCTGGCGATCTCGACCATCGTCGACGACGTTTCCTCCGTCGCCGACGACTGGTTCTCGGCGCCGGTGGTGATGGCCTGGGTGGAGTCCGAGATCTGCTCCGCCGAACCGCGCACCTGGTTCGAGGTGGCCTTGAGACCGCCGATCATCTGGCGCAGGTTGAGGCTCATCGTGCTCAGCGCCTGGCCGAGCACGTCGGCCTCGGAGCGCGGCGTGGCTTCGGCGGCGAGGTTGCCGGCCGCGATGGCGTCGGCGACGCCGGCCATCTCGCGCAGATAGGTGACCATCTTCGACATCGAGCCGGCGAGCCTGCCGACCTCGTCGCGCGAGCGAACGGTCATTTCCGCCCCCAGGTCACCTTCCGCCAGCCGGTCGGCGACTGCCACCGCCTCCTCGAGCGGCCGCGTCATGGCGCGGCTGAGCAGCAACGACAGCGCGATCAGCAGCAGCAGGCAGGCGCCGATGATCAGCGAGATGCGCAGGATGGCGCTCTGGCCGTTGCTGCGCACCGCCTCGAACGCGGCATCCATCTCCTTGACCTGGCGCAGGGTCATCGCCTCGAGCCGGCCCTGCAGCCGCTCGTACGCCTTGCGCGTCGCCTCGAGATCGGGCAGGAGGGCGGCGCTGGCGCCCTCGTCGATCAGCCGCCGGGCGGTGTCGCGAGCCCGCCGGTAGTAGCTCTGGAACTCGCTGGCGATGGTGTCGAGCAGCTCGGCGTCGAGCAGCGGGTTTTGCTTGCCGGTCTCCAGCAGCTCGAGGAAGCGGTTGCGAGGCGTCTCGCTGATCGCCAGCAGGTCGGCGTCCCGGGCGCCCGCCGCAGCGTCCAGCCGGCGCTCGATGTCCACCAGCGTGCTCTGCAGGTCGCGGCTCAGGTTGAGGGCCGGGAAGTTACCGGTCTGGATGCGCTCGAGCAGCTCCTGGTTCGACTGGCCGCCGAGCCGCACGGCGATCAGGATGAGCAGGAAGGCGAGCCCGGCGAGGGCCGGGAGCAGCAGGATCTTGCGCCGAAAGCTCAGGTTCTTGAACATGGAGAATCTCCGACGGTCAGTCGTCCGCGGGCTCGGCCGGCTGGCCGGGCAGCGTGAGCAGGGGCTCGACGTCGAGCAGCTTGAGGGTTCCGGTGCCTGACTGCCAGCTGCCGCGGACCGCCTCGCCGGCCTCCGCCGGCGCGGCTTCGACGGCGCTCAGCGCCAGCTTGAACACACGGTCGACCGAGTCGACCAGCAGGCCGATCGAGCGGGCGCGCGCGTCGAGCACCAGGACGCGGCTGGCATCGCCCGGCGGGGCGGCCGGCAGCTCGAGGCGGGCGCGGAGATCGAGCAGCGGGACCACCCTGCCGCGCAGGTTGAACACGCCCAGTACCGGAAACGGAGCGTGCGGCACCGGCGTCAGCTCGACCATGCGCAGCACCTCCTGAACGCTGGCCACGGGCAGGCCGTACGGCTCGCCGGCAAGGGTGAACTCGACCCAGGTCTCGAAGACCTCGCGCTCCTCTTCCTGCTCGTCGCCGAGCTGCAGGCTGTCGGTGAAGGTGTAGATGCGATCGGCTGCCGTGGGGCCGGCCGGCTCCTGCTCACCGGCGCCCGCCGCCGGGTCCCCGGCGCCGTCGAGCGCCGACAGCACCTCGTCGGCCAGGCCCGATGGCGGCAGGCGGGGACCCCGGCCGGGCTTCTGCTCGTCGCTCAAGCCGCCGCTCCGACGGTGGGCTCGAGGGCGGTCAGCGCCTGGGCATCGAGGATCAGGACCACCCGCCCATCGCCGAGCACCGTCGAGCCGCCGACCCCGGGGAGCCCGTGCAGCAGGTCGTCCAGCCCCTTGACCATGATCTCGAGCGGTCCGCGGGTGGCGTCGACGACCAGGCCGCGCAGCCGGCTGCCGGCGCTGATGACCACCACGAACCCCTCCGGCCGTGCCTCGGTGCGGGTGCCGAAGCAGCGACCCAGGTCGAGCAACGGCAGCTCTCGGCCGCGCCACTCGAGCGCCTGTCGCTGCCCGCCGGACGGCAGCCGCAACGTCTCGAGGATGGCTGAGACCGGCAGGGCGTACTCGCGCCCGTCGGCCGCCAGCAGCATCGCCCTGGCGATCGACACCGACAGCGGCAGGCTGAGGCGGAAGCGGGTGCCCACGCCCTTGCGGGTAGCCACCTCGATGGTCCCGCCACACCGGCGCACGGCATCCAGCACCACGTCCATGCCGACGCCGCGGCCGGCGCTCAGGTCGGCGCCGACGCGGGTCGACAGGCCGGCGTGGAACAGCAGGCCTTCGACATCGTCTTCGGGCACCTTGATGCCGCGCTGCTCGGCGGCGGCCCGCAGCCGGTCGAGGTCGATACCGGCGCCGTCGTCGAGCACGTCGAGCTGCACCTTGTCCGAGCGCACCGCGGCTTCGACGCGCACGATCCCGGTGGGCGGCTTGCCCGCCCGCCGGCGTCGTGCCGGCGTCTCGATGCCGTGCACCACCGAGTTGCGCACCAGATGCCCGAGCACGTCGGTAGCGGCGTCGATCAGGGTGCGGTCGACCGAGGTGGTGCCGCCCCGCGCCTCGAAGCGGACCTGCTTGCCGGCGCGCTCGGCCTCGTCGTGAACGACGCGGCGCATCCCGCCGAGGATGGTGCTGACCGGCACCATGCGCAACGCGAGCACCTCCTGCTGCAGGTCTTCGAGCATCCTGTCGAGTGCGTTCCACGCCTCCTGGCAGCTCTGCCAGGCCGTCGCCTGCCGGTCGTCACCGTTGGCCGCGGCGCGGCCTTCGCCGATCGCCGCGCTCAGGCGGTGGCGGACCTGGAGCTGAGCGGCCAGCCGGTCGATCATCTCATCGAGCCGGGAGTAGGAGATGCGCACGCCGCCGCCGGCCGCGAAACGGCCGTCGCCGGGCTCACCGGCGCCGCGCAGCTCGCGCAGCCCGGCGCGCAGCTCGTCGAGACCTGTCAGCAGCGGCTCGACCGCCGGCCGCTCGCCGGTCAAGCCGTCGGTCGCGTCTTCCAGCCGGTGGGCCGTGCGCTGCAGCGACTCGAGCCCCATCATGCCGGCGTTGCCCTTGAGGGTGTGCAGCTCACGGCGGGCGCGTCGGACCAGGTTCTCTCGCTGCTGGTCGCCGGCGGCCGGCAGATCCAACAGCAGCTGTTCCAGCCGTCCGATGCGCTCCTCGGACTCGGACATGAACTCCGACAGCAGCTCCGCGAGTGGTCCGTCGCTCATGACGGCGCCGATTATCCTCGCTGGCAGTCGCAGGTTGTCAAGGGAAGCTTCCGCTTGAATCGGCAGGTGGATTCGGCTACTCTCCCGGAGGGTTGGATCGCGGCAGCTGGACTCTGGGGCAAGGAGCTTAGAGGGCACTCCTCAGGGAGTTGAACGCTTTGCTACCGAAGAAAGTACTCATCGTCGACGACTCGAAGCTCATCCACAAGATGTTCGAGGTGATGCTGCGCAAGTTCACCCTGGTGCACGCGCAGGACGGCCTCGAGGCGCTGCAGCGGCTGACCGAGAGCCCGGAGATCGATCTCATTCTGCTGGACATCAACATGCCCAACATGAACGGGCTCGAGTTCCTGAATCAGGTCAAGCAGAACGCCGCCTTCGCCGAGATCCCGGTGATCATCGTCAGCACCGAGGGCAAGGAAGAAGATACCATCCGGGGCCTCAAGGCGGGCGCTTCGGCCTACATCAAGAAGCCCTTCCGCAGCGAAGAGATCCTGGACATCATCGAACGGCTGAGCAACGCCGGGTCTGGATGAGCGAGCGGCCCCCGACAGCAGTGCCGACGGACTCCAGCAAGCTCGTGGCCGAGCTGCAGCAGGCGCTGGAGCGAGCCGCCGAGCTGATCCACACGTTGCAGGAGCACTCCACCGGCACGCCGCCGGGCACCGTCGACCCCGGTGCCGAAAAGCTCGGGCACCTCCGGCACCGGCTCGCCACCGCCGAGTCGGAGCTCAACGAGCTGTCGAGCCGGCTGGTCGAGACCGAGCATCAGCGCGGCCGGCTGATGAACCTCTACGTCGCTACCTACCAGCTGCACGCCACGCTCGACCTCGAGGAGGTCCAGGCCACGATCGGGGAGATCGCGCGCGACCTGCTGGGCGCCGAGCGGTTCCTGCTGCTGATCAAGCAGGGCGAAGACTCGGAGTGCGAAGTGGCCCTGCAGCAGGGGCTCGACACGGTGACGCAGAGCCTCTACGCGGACGGCCGGTACAACGGTGGCGACCTGATGGTGGATCGCACGCTGGCCGACGGCGTGCTGCGGCTCGGGCCGGAAGAGGGCTCGGAAGCGCTGGCGGTGGTTCCCCTGACGGTGCAGGGAGTGACGGTGGGCGCCATCGTGCTGCTCAAGCTGTTCGACCACAAGCCCTCCCTGACCGCCGAGGACCGCGATCTGCTCGATCTGCTGGCGGCGCACGCCGCCTCGGCGCTGTTCGCGGCTCGCGTCTACTCGACCACCGACCGCAAGCTGCGCACGCTCGAGAGCCTGCTCCAGCTGGTGCGCGGCGGCTGACACCGCCGGCCGTTGCGCTGTTCGCGACGGAAAAAGCGGGCTAGGATCTTGAGCGAGTCGCACGCTGGCGCGGTCCGGCGCGATCGGGCATGAGCATCTCCGGCAATCTCGAAGACGTCTCGGTGGCCGAGGTGCTCCAGTTCGTGCACATCGGCCGGCGCACCGGCACCCTGGCGATTCGCAGCCCGCAGGGGCGGGGCGAGGTCGGCTTCCACCGCGGTCGGATCATCAACGCCTGGTCGCCGAAGGCCAAGAAGCTGGGCGACCTGCTGCTATCCCAGGGCCTGCTCGAGCGGCGGCAGCTCGACGAGGCGCTGCGCCTGCAGGAGTCGGAGCGACCGCGGCGCTCGCTGGGGCAGATCCTGGTCGACGGCGGCCTGGTCAACGCCGTCGGGCTGCGCAAGGCGGTCGCCGGGCAGATCGAGGAGACCGTCTACGAGCTCGTCACCTGGCGTGAAGGCAGCTTCGAGTTCGCGCTCGACGAGCTGCGCCCGATCGACGACATCGCGGTCTATCCGGGTGACATCCTGCCGGACATCAACCTGAACACTCAGATGCTGGTGCTCGAGGCGCTGCGCATCTTCGACGAGAAGAACCGCCGCTCGGCTCGTGAGCGCGAGGCCGACCAGCCGCCGTCGGCGGGGGCGGTGGATCGCGAGACGGCCGAGCTGTTCGACGGGGGTGCGACGGACGAGAGCCAGCTGTCGACCGCGAGCGGCGGGCCGCTCGAGGGCGATGCCGAGATCGAGGCGACCCTCGAGAGGCTCTCGGCCGGCGCCGGCGCGGCGGACGCCGCGGTGCCGGGGGTCGAGGCCCTGGCGGCCGGTCTCGAGCCGCCGCAGCTGCGCGTCCAGCTGGTCAGCGACGACGAGCAGCTGGCCGGTCTCCTCGAGCAGCCCGAGCTGGCGGAGGTGGCCGACCTCACCGCGGTGGAGCTGATCGACGCCGGGCTGACCTTGCCCGGCCAGTCGGCGCCGCTGGTGCTGCTCGATCTGCGCGCCGGCCGGCATTCGGCGCAGGCCGTGTCCGACCTGCTGCGCACCCGGCCGCACGCCTCGGTGGTGGCGGTGATCGACAACGAGCGCCAGTCTGCGGAGGCCTACGCCGCCGGTGCGCTGGCCGCCGTGCCCGCCGACTCCCAGGCGGTGGCCGCCTGTCTCAAGTCGGTGGCGCGCGAGCGGCGCGAGGTGTGGGCCGGGGAGCTGCAACCGGCCCGCCGTAGCGCCGCCTTTGCCCGCCTGCGGCGGGTGGTGGCCGACCTGCGCTCCGGCCTGCTGTCGGCCACCGTGGCTCTCAACCTGATGAACGTCATCTCCGAGTCGGTCGAGCGCGCCATCATGTTCCTGGTGCGTGACCGGCGGCTGATCGCGCTGGGCGCCTTCGGCTACAGCATGAGCGGCGCGCCGCTCGCCGGCCTCACCCGCAGCCTCGAGCTCGACCTGGACAGTCGCAACGCGCTGAGCGAAGCGATCGACGACGGGCAGACGCGGTCGCTCAGCTTCGACGACGCCGGCTTGCCCGAGCGGTTCGCCCAGCTCGTGGGGCGGCCGCGAACCGGTCAGATCGTGGTGTTCCCGGTGCTGGGGAGCCGCCAGGTGATCTCGGTGATCTACACCGACAACGGTGCCCTCAGCCGGGAGATCGAGGAGATCGAGATCCTCGAGCTGGCGGCGGCGCAGGTCGGCGTGGCCTTCGAGAACGAGCTGTTGAGACGTAAGATGGCGCGTGAGACTGCGGAACACGAGGCATGACGCAAGCGACCAAGATCCGCCTGCAGTTCGACAGCCTGCGCGCCTTTCTGGGTGAGTACGGCGCCCGCGTGTCGCAGGAAGGCATCCTGGTAGCGTCCGATCCGCTGCCCGGCGAGGGGCAGCCGGTGGTGATCGAGGCGGTGCTCAGCGACGGCTTCAGGCTACTGCACGCGCAGGGCGAGACGGTGTGGAGCGGCCCTCCGGCGGCCGGCTCCGGCGCGCCGGTGGCGGCCGTCCGGTTCATCTCGGTCGACGACGCGAGCCGGGTGCTGATCGACAAGATCGTCGAGCAGAGACGCCGCGAGGGCAAGCGGGTGTTCCGGCTCGAGGACCGTCCGCGCCCCTTGGGCAGCCGGCTGCGCGACCTCACCGTTCCGGTGGGGGGGCCGCGGCTGGGCGCGGCGCAGAGCTCCCCCGGCACGGTGAGAGGTAGCGACCAGATCTTCGACCTCGGGGGGCCACCGGCCGCCGGCGCCGCGCTCGAGGTGGGCGACGAGCCTGTGGCGCCCCAGCCCGAGCCCGAGCCCGAACCGGAGCCGGAGCCAGCGGCTCCGCCCGCCCGGCCGCCTGGTGCCCCCTCACCGGAGCCCGCGGAGCGGGCGCCTGAGCCGGAGACGGCGCCTGAGCCGGAGACGGGCGGCGCTGCCGGCCGCCCGGTGGTGCCCTCGCCACCGCTCCCGCCTGCTGAAAGCGAGCCACCGGAGCCCGAGGCCGAGCCCGCGGCCGCTGGGAGCGGAGCCGGCGCGCTGTCGCCGGCTGCCGACTCCGATCTCAGCCGGCTGTTCGGGGGTGAGGCCGAGGCTGCGGACCGGTCCAAGACCGAGGCCTTCCCCGCGAGCTTCGTCGACGAGGTGGAGGCCGAGCTGACCCGTCCGGACGAGGACGAGATCTCGTTCGGCGATCTGGACACCCAGGAGCTGCAGGTGCCCGAGCCCGCCGCCGCCGCCGAGACGCCCGCCGCAGCGCCGGCGCCCGAGCCGGCGATAGCCGAGGCGCCGGGCGGCGAGCCGGGGCCGCGTGCCAGCTTCGAGCCGGCTCCTGAGACCCCCGTCGAGCCCCCCGTCGAGCCGTCACTCGAGGTGCCCGACGAGGCAGCGCCGGCCGCACGGCCCGGCGACGCGGCGGCGCCGGCCGGCGAACCGGCCGCCGAGGAGCTGCCGCCGGCGGAGCCGACTCCGCAAGCGGAGCCGGGGATCGCGCCGGACCAGGAGGCGATGCCGGCCCTCGAGCTCGGCGACGACGAGCTGCCGCCCCTCGACCTCTCGACCGACCGGCCGGCCGACCATGGGCCGCCGGGAGTCGTGGGCGCGGCCGAGGTTCCGCCCGCCGCGACCCCGGAACTGCCGCCGATCGAGCTCGACGCCCTGCCCGCGGGCGAGCCGGCGGCCGCCGTGGGTGAGGCCGCCGCGCCCGAGCCGGAGCTGCCTCTAGCGCCGGACGAGCAGCCGCCTCCGGAGCTCGCCGAGCCGGTGCGCGAGCCGCCCCAGGCAGCGCCCCCGGCCGCGGCACCCGCTGCGCCGGAGCCGCGGCCGGCCGGGGATCTGCTGTCGCTGCCGTCGTTGACGCCGGCCGCCGAAGCGGGGCTTCCCCCGGTCGAGATGCCGGATCCGGTCGACCTGCTGGCCGACGGCGACCCGATCCGAGGCGCCGCCGGGCCGTCGCGCAGGTTCGGCACCTACGCGCTCATCGCGCTGCTCGCCGCGGCGCTGCTGGTGGCCGGGTTCTTCTTCGTCCGCCTGATGCTCGACGGCCGCCAACCGGCCACGCCGCCCGCCGTGACCGCGGAGGGTTCCGGCTCGTCGCCGGCCGAAACCCCGCCGGCCGAGACGCCGCCGGCCGAGACGCCGCCGGCCCCGGCGGAAGAGCCGGCGATGGAAGGCGTCGGGCAGCCGGCTCCGCTCCTCCCGGAGGCAGCGCCCGGAGTGCCGCCGGACGAGACCACCGTCGAGCCACCGGCCGGAGCCCAGCGGGAGCCCGCGGCCGAGCCACCTGCCGCCCCACCCCCACCGGTCGCCGCCCCGGCACCCGCTGCGGCTGTGCCGGCGACGGCCCTCGCGGGCATCGCCTGGCGGCTCGAGGGCGGGGCTACCGTCGTGGTGCTCACCGCCGGCGGCGAGGTCGACCCCGCGGGCGTCGAGCTGCTGCGCCTGACCAGCGGCGACCCGCGGCTGGTGCTCAAGATCGCGGGCATCACCGAACCTTTCCGGCCGGCGGCCCAGACCGCAGGGACGGCACAGTTGAGCCGGGTGCGCACCGGACTGCACGAGCTCGCCGGAGGTGGCAGCCAGCTGCACGTGGTGCTGGACCTGGCCGGCAGCTCGGTCACCGCCTCCGAGCCGGTGGTGCGCGGACGGCAGATCGAGCTACGGCTGTCCGGGGGAGGATAGCCGGCGATGGAACGGCGTTCGGTCAAGCGGCAGGCGCGACGGGTCCAGGTGAGCTTCTGGGCCAAGGGGGACGATGACCGGCGCACCGGCTATACCATCAACGTATCGCCTACCGGCATGTTCGTGGGGACCAACCGCCCGCTGCCGCCGGGCTCTTCGGTCGAGGTCGAGATCGTCGACGGCGACCAGCGGGTCACCGTCGAGGGCAGCGTGGTGCACGCCGCGCGCGTGTCGCCGCTGCTGCAGCGGCTGCGGCCGTCGGGGATGGGCATCCGCTTCGGCCGCCCCGAGCAGGAGCTCAGCCGCATGCTCAAGCCGGAGTGAGCGCCGCCGGCGCTCAGCGCCGCAGACGCTGCAGAACCGGATCGGTGATCACCGGGGGCCTGAGCTCCGGGTCCTCCGGCCACGGTACCAGCAGCCCCTCGCCGATCGCCGCCGCCACCCGCTCGCCGTACAGCAGGTCCACCAGGTAGAGCGCCGCCTGGTAGCTGCGTGCGCCGCCTTCGGAGGTGATCAGCCGCCCGCTGTGCACGTAGCTGACGTTGACGTGCAGATCGGCGGCCGGGAAGGCCTCGGCGAAGGTCTTGTAGTCGCGCGGGAACGTGGTGCAGGCCAGCCCGTCGAGCAGCCCGGCGCGCGCCAGCACGAATGCGCCCCAGCACAGCGACATGACGAAGCGGGCCGATGAGCCTCGCTCGCGCACGAACCCGATCAAAGCGTCGTTGTCGAGGTCGGCGTCCCGGCTGCGCTCGGCGCTGGGAACCACCAGGATGTCGATCGGCGGCGCGTCGGCGAAGCCGTGGTGCGGCACGATCTGGAGCCCTTCCGCGGTCCTCACCGGCCGCCCGTCGGGGGAGATCGCGACCGGCGTGATCGGCTGCTGCCCCGCCGCGTGGTGCCGAGTGTGCTCGAACACGTCCCAGGGCGCCATCAGCTCGGTGTTGTAGACGCCGTCGACCACCACGAAGCCGGCGACCAGCGCCCGGTCGGCGGGCAGCTCCAGCAGCGCCGCGAGCCCGCCTTCGGCGGCTGGTGCCGGCGAGGGGCCGAGGGCGCCGGCCGCGCCCGGCTGGTGCGAAGCTGCCGGGCAACCGGCGGCCAGTGCGCCCAGCAGGCCGGCGAGGGGCAGCAGATGGCGGTGGTCGATCACGGATCGGCGGCGGAGTCTAGCAGCCGGACGGCCGCGGGCCCGCCAGCCGGAGCCATAGTAGAATCGCGGACGCGCCGCCAGTCGCGGCGAGCTGCCCGCCTGGCGCAGGAACGACCCACGAGGAGGAAGCGACGTGCCCTATAGCCCCCTGATGGTCCGCCCGATGAAAGAGGAGCTCACCTCGATCGGCTTCGAAGAGCTGCTTACCCCGGAAGACGTCGACCGCTGGATGGGCGACACCGAGGGCACCGCGATGCTGGTGATCAACTCGGTGTGCGGCTGCGCCGCCGGCCAGGCCCGGCCGGGTGTGCGCCATGCGCTCACCAACCCGGCGCGCCCCGAGCGGTTGGCGACGGTGTTTGCCGGCCAGGAGGTCGAGGCCACCGCCCGAGCGCGTGGCCACTTCGCGGACATCCCGCCGTCGAGTCCGTCGATCGCGCTGTTCAAGGACGGCGAGCTGGTCTACTTCGTGCCCCGTCACCGCATCGAGAGCCGCAGCGCGGAGCAGGTCGCGGCTGATCTCACCGCCGCTTTCGACCGCTACTTCGCGGCGGCCGCGGCGCGCTGAATGGGCACCTTTCACGACGACAAGCACGAGCTGCACGGCATAACCGTGGTCGTCGACACGGCGGGCCCCGAGATCTGGATCGGCCGCTGCGACGACATGGACGAGCGGCAGGTGGTGCTGCTCGACGCCGACGTCCATCGCGAGGGCGACGGCGGCCGCAGCAAGCAGCAGTACCTCGAGCGCGCCGCCCGGTTCGGCGTGTGGAAGAAGTACGATCGCGTCCGGATCGAGCGCGACGGTGTGGTTTCCGTGCGCCGGCTGGGAGAGTTGTAGGGCGAACGCGGCCTCGGTGATGCAGACTTCGGCGCTCTGGCTCGGCGGGCTGCTGTGCGCGATCTCGGTCGCCGCGGGGGCGTTCGGCGCCCACGGCCTCAAGGCCCGGCTGGCGGCCGGCGACCTGGCGCTGTGGGAGACCGCCGCCCGCTACCTGATGTACGGCGGGCTGGGGCTCGTGGCGGTGGGGCTGGCGGCCCGCTCCTGGCCGCGTCCCGGTTTCGGCTGGGCGGCCGTGGCGCTCGCCGTGGGCGCGGTCGTCTTCAGTGGCACCGTCGCGCTGCTGGCGCTCGGCGGGCCGCGCTGGCTGGGGGCCGTCACGCCGCTAGGGGGAGTGCTGCTGATTGCCGGCTTCGCGCTGTTCGCGCTGACCGCGTTCCGCCTGTGAGCGGGACCCGACCTGGGAGAGAGAGCTCATGGCCAACGCCATCGTCAACGTGCCGCCGCCACGCAACGAGCCGGTGCGCGACTACGCCCCCGGCAGCGCCGAGCGCCGGTCGCTCGAGCGGCGGCTCGAGGCGATGCTCGGCGAGCGCCTCGAGATTCCGCTGATCATCGGCGGCGAAGAGGTGCGCACCGGCGACACCTTCGAGGCGGTCTGCCCGCACGATCACGGCCACGTCCTGGCCGAGGTGCACCAGGCGGGCGCGGCCGAGGTGGCGCGCGCCGTCGAGGCGGCGGCCGCGGCCTGGCACGACTGGTCGGAGATGGCCTGGGAGCAGCGCGCGGCGGTGTTTCTCAAGGCCGCCGAGCTGCTGGCCGGGCCGTGGCGCGACACGCTCAACGCCGCCACCATGCTCAACCAGTCGAAGACGGTCTTACAGGCCGAGATCGACTCCGCCTGCGAGCTGGTCGACTTCTGGCGCTTCAACCCGCACTACATGCGCCGCATCCTCACCGACCAGCCGGCGTCGCCGCCGGGCGTCTGGAACCGCGTCGAGTACCGGGCGCTCGAGGGCTTCGTGTTCGCCGTCACGCCGTTCAACTTCACCTCGATCGGCGGCAACCTGCCGACCGCGCCGGCGCTGATGGGCAACACCGTACTGTGGAAGCCGGCCTCGACGGCGCCGGTGGCCGCCTACCAGATCCTGCGCCTGCTCGAGGCCGCCGGCCTGCCGCCGGGGGTGATCAACTTCCTGCCCGGCCGCGGCCGCCAGGTCGGCGACCCGGTGCTGGCCGATCCGGCGCTGGCGGGCATCCACTTCACCGGCTCGACCGCCGTCTTCCAGGGGATGTGGAAGTCGGTGGGGACCAACATCGCGTCGTACCGCACCTATCCGCGGATCGTCGGCGAGACCGGCGGCAAGGACTTCGTCTTCGCCCACCCCTCGGCCGAGCCGCAGGAGCTGGTGACGGCGCTCGTCCGCGGGGCCTTCGAGTACCAGGGGCAGAAGTGCTCGGCGGCATCGCGCGCCTACGTCCCCGAATCGCTGTGGCCCGGGGTGCGCGCCTCGCTGGTCGAGCAGCTGGCCGGGATCAGGATGGGACCGCCCACCGACTTCCGCAACTTCATGTGCGCGGTGATCGACGAGGCGTCGTTCGACAACACCATGGGCTACATCGAGCGGGCGCGGCAGGGCGGCGAGATGGAGATCGTCGCCGGCGGCGGCGGCGACAAGTCCACCGGCTATTACGTCGAGCCCACGGTGGTGCTGTCGGACGACCCGCGGTCGGCCCTGATGTGCGAGGAGATCTTCGCGCCGGTGCTGACCGTCCACGTCTACCAGGACGCGCGGCTGGAGCAGGCGCTGGAGCTGTGCGACACCACCAGCCCCTATGCGCTGACCGGCGGCATCTTCGCCCGCGACCGGGCGGCGGTCGCCGCCATGAGCGCCCGCCTGCGGCACGCCGCCGGCAACTTCTACGTCAACGACAAGCCGACCGGCGCGGTGGTGGGGCAGCAGCCGTTCGGCGGCTCGCGCGCGTCGGGCACCAACGACAAGGCGGGCTCGATGCTCAACCTGCTGCGCTGGACCTCGCAGCGGGCGATCAAGGAGACCTTCGTTCCGCCCACCGACTACCGTTACCCGCACATGGCGGAGTAGCCCGGGCGAGATGGAGCCGGAGACGCATCGCGCCATCGACCGCCGGCTGTGCGGCGAGCCCCGCGAGCTGCGCGACGGCTATGCGCGCGTCGAGCTCACCGCCAGCGAGCCGATGCGCGCCGACGAACGCGACCTGGTCCACGGCGGCTTCGTGTTCGGCCTCGCCGACTACGCGGCGATGCTGGCGATCAACCACCCGAACGTGGTCCTGGGCAGCGCCCAGGTGCGGTTCCTCAAACCGGTGACGGTGGGCGATCTGCTGTCGGCCGAAGCGATGGTGGTCGACCGCGAGGGACGCAAGGCGATCGTCGGCGTCGACGTCAGCCGCGACGGCGAGCTGGTGCTGCGCGCCGAGATGGTCTGCTTCACCCCCGACCAGCACGTGCTCGAGTGAGGGCGGGCGGCAGGCTGTGGCGGTGAACGGCGGCGACCGGATCGCCCGCATCCTGGAGCGCCAGGGGGTGCGCTTCCTGTTCACCCTGTGTGGCGGCCACATCTCGCCCATCCTGGTGGGCGCCAAGCGGCTGGGAGTCCGCGTGGTGGACGTGCGCGACGAGGCCTCGGCGGTGTTCGCCGCCGACGCGGTAGCCCGACTGACCGGGGTGCCGGGGGTGGCGGCGGTGACCGCCGGCCCCGGCGTCACCAACACCATCACGGCGGTCAAGAACGCGCAGCTGGCGCAGTCGCCGGTGGTACTCCTGGGCGGCGCCACCGGCACCATCCTCAAGGGTCGAGGCTCGCTCCAGGACATCGACCAGCAGGCGCTGTTCGCCCCGCACGTGAAGTGGCAGGGGACGGCGAAACGCGTCCGCGAGCTGGAGCCGCTGGTCGAGGAGGCGTTCTGGCAGGCGCGCTGCGGGGTTCCGGGGCCGGTGTTCGTCGAGTGCCCGGTGGATCTGCTCTACGACGAGCCGCTGGTGCGCGGGCTGTACCTGGCGCAGAAGCCGCGCGGCCTGGCGGCGCGCGCCCTGCAAGGCTACCTCGGGCTCCACGTCCGCCGGCTGTTCGCCGGCACCCGCGACCAACCGCCGCCCGCCGCCGACCCGCCCGCGCCGGCGCCGCCGCCCGGCGGCGCGCTGCGCCGCGCCGCCCGCCTGCTCGCCGCGGCCCGGCGGCCGGTGCTGATGATCGGCAGCCAGGCGACTCTCGAGCCCGCTTCGATCGGCGAGCTGGCGGCCGCGGTGGAGCGGCTGGGTCTGCCGGTCTACCTCTCCGGGATGGCGCGAGGGCTGCTCGGCCGCGGCCATCGGCTGCAGCTCCGGCACCAGCGCCGCAAAGCGCTCAAAGAGGCCGACCTGGTGATCCTGGCCGGCGTGCCGTGCGATTTCCGGCTCGACTACGGCCGCCAGATCTCGAGCCGAGCGAAGCTCGTCGCCGCCAACCGCAGCCGGCGCGAGGCCGAGAAGAACCGTCGGCCGACCCTCGTCGTGGAGGCCGACGCCGGCCGCTTCCTGCGCGCGCTGGCGGCGAGGGCCGGGCCGGCCGATCGCGGCGAGTGGTTGGCTGGGCTGCGCCGGCGCGACGAAGAGCGTGAGATCCAGATCGCCGAGCAGGCCGCCCAGCCGACCGGGCACCTCAACCCGCTGGCCCTCTGCCGGGCGATCGCGGAGCGTCTCGACGACGACAGCGTGCTGGTGGCCGACGGTGGCGACTTCGTCGCCACCGCCTCCTACATCACCTCACCGCGCTCGCCGCTGTCGTGGCTCGACCCGGGCGTGTTCGGCACCCTGGGCGTGGGCGGCGGCTTCGCTCTGGGCGCCCGGCTGTGCCGCCCCGAGGCCGAGGTCTGGCTGATCTGGGGCGACGGCTCGGCGGCCTACAGCCTGGCCGAGATCGACACCTTCGTGCGCCACGGCCTGGGGGTGATCGCGGTCATCGGCAACGACGCCTCGTGGGCGCAGATCGCCCGCGAGCAGGTGGAGATCCTCGAGGACGACGTCGGCACCGTGCTGCGGCGCACCGACTACCACCGGGTGGCCGAAGGCTACGGCGGCGTCGGCCTGGCGCTCGAGCGGCCGGAGCAGATCCCCGAGGTGCTGGAGCGCGCCAAGGCCGAGGCCCGCCGCGGCCGGCCGGTAGTCATCAACGCCCTCCTCGGCAAGACCGACTTCCGCAAGGGCTCGATTTCGATGTGACGTGGCCGGTCGGTCACCGGCCACCGGGCACCGATTACCTTTTCTCGGCGCAGCCGATGAAGTGGGGGTCCCAGCAGTCCCAGCTCGCATCCTCCGGGTAGCGGCCGGATGGCAGACATTCCCAGTCATCAGGCTTGGGTGCCCCTGCCGGGCGCACCACCCAGGTGAACTTGTAGAGGTAGCTGTGCCCCGGCTCGAGCTTGACGAACCCGGGGCTCTTCACGGACCGGTTTCCGGGCGTGAAGTCCTTCGTCGGCTGCCAGTCTCCGAACGGTCTCCGCGCCATCTCGTTGTCGCCGCCCACATGGTCCAGGCGCTCGACGATCTTGCCGATTCCGGCCGCGGCGTCCGCCAGGGGCCGCCCCGCGGCCTGCGCGCGCCTTGCATCGCTCGAGGACTGCTCCTGGATGGCCCGTAGCCGGTCGACGAGCTCGAAAGCAGCCTCGTTGCGAGCGGCGCTGTCGGGCGGCAGCGGCGCGGACGCGACCGCCCCTTCGGCGGTGGCCACCGTATCTCCAAGGAAGCCGCCCACCAGGTCCGCGATGTCCCCGGCCAGCCGTGGCGTCGCGTCCGACGAGAACAGGTCGGCCAGCAGGTGCAGGTCGCCGAGGTTCTGCACGTCCTCGACACGGAACTCGAGCTCCGGGCCGCAGCCATCGCAGATCCACTCGATCCTGTCCTTGTGGGTCAGCACGGCGAACGAGTGCCCTTCCTCACGTTCCCCGCGCTCGATCACCGCTTGCTCGCCCTCGAGCCGAGCGGTGATCCTGAAGGTGTGGGTGTCCGGCATGTAACACCAGACCAAGGCCCCAACCGCGACGGCCAGTGACACTCCCAAGACGACCTGCGGTGCCTGCTTCATGTCCTTCTCCTTTCGAGGGTCGGGCCGGCGGTGGCCGCGGCCGTCTCCCCGGGGATGCCGATCGCCTGCTGGAAGCGAGGCTCG
>JBFGNS010000002.1:0-78826 GCA_041574955.1 Thermoanaerobaculia bacterium
GGGCCGGCGCCGGCGCCTGGCTCGGCCTCGCCCTCGGCACCGCCGCCAAGATCGCCCTGGTGTTCGCCATGCTGGCGATCTTCACCCTGGCCTACGTCTTCTGACTCCCGGACCTGCTCTATTCGGCAGCCGGTCCTTCGAGCTCGACCGGCAGCCGCGTGGCGGCGTCCAGAAGAGCGTACGCGAGGCTCTCCGTGGCAACGCTCGCACCTCGCAAGTCGGCCCCGCGCAGCGAGGTCTCGACAAGCGAGGCGCGGTCGAGATCGGCATCGCTCAGATCGGCACCGGAGAGGTCGGCGCCGTCGAGCTTGGCGCCGGTCAGGTCGGCCCGCCGTAGCTGCGCCGAGCGCAGGTCCACGTCTCTCAGGTTGGCTTCCCGCAGCACGGCGTCCTGGAGGTCCGCCTCCCGCAGGTCGGCGCCGGTGAAGTCGACGCGCTGCAGATTGGCGCCGGCCAGACGTAGACCTCCCAGCTGAGCCCCCTCCAGGTGGAGTTCTTTGAAGTCCCGGTGCCCGGCGCCGAACAGCTCGCCGAGCAGCTCGACCCTCATCTCGACTGGGGCGGTGCGCTCATAGAGGCGCGCGACCTTGCGGTCGAACGCCTGACGGGGGTACCACACCAGAGCCAGATAGCCGATCAGCAGGGCCGCGAACGCCACTAATCCGAGTCGCTCCACACTGAACCAGGACGCCGCCTGCTTGGTCCGTGGGCTTTCGGGGCCGTTCGCCGCCACGTCGGGAGGGGCCGTCTCCGGCGGAGCCCGGTGCAGCTTCTCGACACGCTCGAGCTCGCGTGCGTGCGCCGCCTCGACCCGCTCGAGCTCACGTTGCAGCCGCGCGATCGTCTCCTCGGCCTCCTTGCTCTGCCGGCTTAGTCTCTCCAGCTCGTCGAGCCGAGCGCTTCGCTTCCGCTGCTCGGTCTCCGCCTCCGCGTTACGCTCCTCGATCGCCTTGGACACGGCATCCACCAGCTCATTCCACCGGGTTACGCGTTCGCGCGGCCACTCGGCGGTGACGATGCTCAGAATCTCGGCAAAGGCACCCAGCATCGCGTGGCAGAAATGCGACGCGGGGACCGAGACGAGCGGCATCGCCTGCGTCTTATAGGCCTTGAACACCTCGATGTCGAGCGGTATCGCGTGCGTCTGCTCGAACAAGATTGGGAACTCACGGGTGAGCTCGAGCCGGAAAGACCTCTCGTCCTCCTCGGTGGCGCGGTTCACCACGATCGAGCGCAGCAGCGGGCGCCGTTCGAGCTCCTTGGCGGCGTCACTGACCAGGCTGAGGAGGTTGCGGTCCTGGTAGAACGAGGTGTAGTCGGCGTCAGTGACGATGATGAAACTGTCGGCGAGCGCGCATAGATCGGTGCTCTCGAAAGTAAAGCCGCCGCGCGTGTCGATCAGGACGTAGTCGAACTCGCCCGCCGCGCGCAACCGATCGAAGTACTCGCCGACGGTCGTCCGGTACCGCGCGCGCTCGAGACCCGGCCGCCGGCCCCCCCGCAGGCGGTCTCCGTAGATGCCGAGGTCGGCGATCAGCGCTTCGTATCGGACACCGTGCTGGCTGGGGTCGCCCTTCAGGTCGCGGTCGATCTTCGCCGGCTGAGGGGTCGAAACCGCCCCCTCGAGCAGCGCGCGCCAGGTCGACTCCGCAGTCATCTTCTGGATCGCCGTCTTGCCGTTCGGTCCCAGCAGAAACAGCGACTGCCCGTAGGTCGCCAGGTCGCCGTCCACCAGCAGCGTCCGGTGACCGCTGTAGGTCAAGGCGAATCCCAGACAGGCGCCGAACAGGGTCTTGCCCGTACCGCCCTTGCCACTGGCAATGGCGATGATCTCGGTGCGGGTCCCGGCGGTGTCAGCCATCGGGCAGCCAGTCCGGGATCCTGGGCTCCCTGTGTGGCAGGCCCCAGCTCGGCTCGGTGGTCTCCTCCAGCCTGCCTTCGCTGCTCTGGTACCTGCCGCTGTCCAGCGCCTGCTGGCGGTGCCCCAAGTTCTCGAAGGCCTGACCGCGGGCGCCGTCGCCGAGACCACTGAAGTCGACGTGGCCGTTCATACGCGCCCTAGTCCTTCGCCTCCTGACCGCTTGGTCTCGCGGAGCTCCTTCACCCGGCTGCGCAGCTGAGCGTCGCGCGCCACCAGGCGCGCGTACAGCTCGGTGGCGTTGAGGCAGGCCTCGGAGCTGTCGCCAAACGGCCGCACGTGAGTCTCCCACAGCATCTCGAACTCGCGAAAGGCGTCGAGAATCAACTCGCGGGATTCGCGGTGCGCCTGCGATCGCCCCTGGAAGTTGTGGAAGCTCTCAAGGTTGGTAACTACCGCCAGGCCGCCGGCGTAGATCGCCGCCAGCACCGACAGCTTGCCGACCAGCGAGCCCAGCCAACCGGTGGCGTTCCAGGTTATCGCCGCCAGCAGATTGAGGATCGCCAGGCCGCCGGTGGCCAGGATCACCCACTTGCGCCACAGCGCGTGTGACCGCTCGGCTTTGCCGACGGTCGCGACGCAGCGGTTGGCCTGGTCGAACAGGTCATCCAGGATGGCAAAGAACAGCTTGTTGATCTGCTCCAGGTACACCTGTCGGTCCTTGTCGGGCCGCCGGGACCATTCCTCGGCTTCGGCCGGCACCAGCGAGCGGCGGAGTACCCGCTCGGGCGAAAGGTCGACGTCGCGGGCCGACGCGCCACCGCCACGGCGTGCTCGCTGCTCCCGCTGCTGCTGGGTCTCGCCCTTCGACATCGCGCCGGTCCCACCAACTGGAATGCCTGCTGCTCGAGGAATTGCCCAAGCCTAGCCCGAAACGGCCGCGAACGAAAGGCCCGCTGTAAGAGACCAGCCGTCGCCGGCCGCTGCGCCGGACGCCGGCTGCCGTTAGACTGTGAAGGTGGATTTCGTCCAGGAGCCGCCGCGGCTCGGCAACCAGTACCACGACGACCGGCTGCTGCGCTCGTATCTGGCGCGTGAGCTGCCACCGGAGGTGGCGCGCGAGATCGAGCCCGAGCTGGCCGAGATGGGCGAGCGGGCGGGCGGCGAGCTGTACCGGCTGCAGCTCGCCGACCGTTCGAGCGAGCCGGTGCTCACCCGCTGGGACGCCTGGGGCAACCGCGTCGACCGGGTGGAGCCGACCGCGGTCTGGCGGCGGGCCGAGCGGCTGGCCGCCGAGGCCGGCCTGGTGGCCACCGCCTACGAGCGCCGCCACGCGGCGCAGTCGCGCATCCACCAGTTCGCCCTGATCTACCTGTTCACCGCCTCGACCGACATCTACAGCTGCCCGCTGGCGATGACCGACGGCGCCGCGGCCACCCTTTTGGCCTCCGGCAACCGGCGGCTGGCCGAAAGGATCGTGCCGCATCTGACGTCGCGCGACCCGGCCGGCTTCTGGACCAGCGGCCAGTGGATGACCGAGACGATCGGCGGCTCCGACGTCGGCCGGTCCGAGACCGTGGCGCGGCGGGACGGCGAAGGCTGGCGGCTGTACGGCCGCAAGTGGTTCACCTCGGCGGTTGCCGCCCAGGTGGCGCTCGCGCTGGCGCGGCCGGAGGGCAACCCCGGCGGCGGCCGCGGCCTGGCGCTGTTCCTGGTCGAGACGCGCGACTCAGACGGCCGGCCGCGCAACCTGCGGATCGAGCGGCTCAAGGACAAGCTGGGGACCCGCAAGCTGCCCACCGCCGAGATCTTCCTCGACGGCACGCCCGCCGAGCCGGTGGGCGAGCTGGCCAACGGCGTGCGCCAGATCGCCACCGTGCTCAACCTGACCCGCGCCTGGAACGCGGTCAGCGCGGTCGAGCTGATGCGCCGCGGCCTGGCGCTGGCCACCGACTTCGCCGGCCGCCGCAGCGCCTTCGGCCGGCCGCTCGCCGAGCAGCCGCTGCACGCCGATACCCTGGCCGGGCTGGAGGCCGAGCTCGAGGGCGCCTTCCACCTCACCTTCCTGCTGGCCGAGCTGCTCGGCCGGATCGAAGCCGGCGAGCCGCGCCCCGCCGACGAACTTCTGCTGCGCGCCGCCACCCCGCTCGCCAAGCTGCTGACCGCCAAGCAGGCCGTGGCCGTCGCCAGCGAGGTGCTGGAGAGCTTCGGCGGTGCCGGCTACGTCGAGGACACCGGGCTGCCGGTGCTGCTGCGTGACAGCCAGGTGCTGCCGATCTGGGAGGGCACCACCAACGTCCTGGCGCTCGACCTGCTCGACGTGCTCGACCGGCAGCGGGCTCTGGCGCCGCTGGTGGCGACGATCAACGCGGCGGCCGACGCCGGTGATCACCGCGAGCTCGAGGTGCCGGCCGGCGCGGCGCGCGACGCCACGGCGGCCGCCACCGCCTGGCTGGCCGCCACCACCGACCCCGACGCCCGCCAGGCCGGCGCCCGGCGGCTGGCGCTGACCCTGGGCCGGGCGCTCGAGCTGGCGCTGACCGTGCGCCATGCGCGCTGGGCGCTCGACGCCGGCGGCGACCGCCAGTCGCTCGCCTGCGCCCGCCGCCTGGCCGGCGACGGCGGACCGCTCGCCGGCCTCACGCCGCCGGTCGCCGCCGCCGTCGCAACTCCCTGAGCGCGGCGTCGAGCAGCTCGCGCGCGCGGCGCAGCTCCGTCTCGCCCAGGCTCTCACCGCCGAAGCTCTCGCGCAGGTACAGCCCGATGAGCTCGGCGGCGGGCGCCGCGGCCGGGGGAAACCGCCGGCCGACCAGCCGGCCGAGCGCTCGCGGGCCGAGCGACGGCGCAACCGGCGCCTCGCCTCCCTCCAGGCGGTGCCGTAACCGCGCGTAGGCCACGGTAGCGGTGAACCGCGGCCGGCGCAGCCGCCACCAGACCAGCACCGCCGACAGCAGCACGGCGAGCGGCAGCCAGGCCGGCAGGTCGGGCAGCTCGCCCGGCGTCGCCGGCTCGGGATCCGCCGGTGCCGGCTCGTCCGGCTCGGACGGGCGGGGCTGGCGAGCACCACCGTCCCTGCCGCCGAACAGCCCGCGCAGCCTCAGCCATAGACCGCGCAGCCCGAAGAACGCCCGCACCTGATCGTAGAAGCCGTAGGACAGCACGTAGCGGTCCCAGCGGAAGACCAGATAGTCCCAGGCCTGGGTGGCCAGCCCGAGCAGACCGCCGGCGGTGGCGCTCGGGCGGCCGGCGGGCGGCGTCGGATCGAGCAGCCGCCAGCCGTCCTCGAACCGCGCCTCGACCCAGGCGTGGGCGTTGGCGTTGCGCACGATGCGGTAGCCCTCGAGCGGGTTGTACTCCGAGCCCAGGTAGCCGGTCACCAGCCGGGCCGGTATCTGCTGCGAGCGCAGCATCAGCACCAGCGAGGTGGCGAACAGCTCGCAGTGGCCGGCACGGCGACGGAACAGGAACTCGCCCACCGGATCGGCGCCCGGCGAGCCCATCAGCTCGAGCGAGTAGGCGTACTGCTCTCGCAGGTGGCGCGCCGCCCGCTCGGCGCGCTCGGCGGCGCTGCCCGCGCCCATCACCCGTGCCGCCAGCTCGGCGATCTCGGGGGTGATCCCACCGCCGTCCAGCTCCTCGCGTGTCGCCACCGGCTCGGCCGCCGCCGGCAGCAGCGGCGCCGCCGCCAGCCCGACGCGGTAGTTGTAGACGCCGGGCGGCGACGCCGGCAGCGACACCACGCCGGTCGCCCGCACCGCCACCTCGATGGCGGCGGCGTCGAGCGCCGTGGCGTCGACCGGCAGGATCAGGTCGGCGTTGCCCTGCGGCTGCAGCCAGGCCTCCATCCAGCCGCGCGCCGGCGGCGGCGCCAGCTCGAAAACGCCACCCGGCGTGCGCCGCAGGCGGTCGAAGCCGCCCCCCGCCCGCCGCCAGCTGTTGTCCTCGAAGCGGTCGAACACCGCCGCCCTGAAGCGCGCTTCGTGCGCCGGCGGTGGCGGCGAGTCGTAGGCCAGCCGCAGCACCACCGAGCGGTCGTTGCGGCTGCGGCCGATGGTGTCCAGATCCAGGCGGTCTCGCAGCCGCTCGAGCGCCGACCCGCCGGCGGCGGCCGGTCCGGCAACGGCGATATACGGGTTCTGGAAGCGCGGCAGGGCGGCGAACAGCGGCACCGCCAGCACCAGCGCGCCGCACGCCGCGGCGGCGACGAAGCCGGCGAGCGGCACGCGCGAGGTCGACTCGCCACCGTGACCGTGACGGGCCAGCAGGTGACCGGCGGTGAACCGCGCCAGCACCAGCAGGGTGAGCGCCAGGTGAGCGATAAAGTACAGCACCACCGACGGATGGACGCTGGTGCCCATCGCCGCCACGAACAGGAAGAAGATCGCCAGCAGGGCGTGCCACTTCTCCGATTCGCGCGCCAGCCCCCACAGCTTGACCGCCAGCGCGAACAGCACCAGCTGCACCAGCGGCCGCAGGATGCTGCCGCGCCACAGCTGCGACAGGTCGAGCGCCAGCACCGGCAGGTAGACGAGCCCCAGCACGTTCATCGCCCAGTGCGGCAGCCAGCGCTGCTCGCCGCGGCCGGCGCGCCACAGATAGAGCGCCGTCGCCAGCCAGAACAGGCCGACCTGGGGCCAGCCCGTGACCTGGTTGAACGGCAGCGGCAGCGGCGTCAGCACCGCCAGCCAGCCGAGCAGCAGCCGTTTCTCGCGCCCGAAGCTCATACCGCCATCCGCTCGGGAGCCAGGGCGAAGCGCAGGCTGGAGGCGGTGGGATCGGCCGGCGCCGGCGGCCGGCCGGTGGCCGCCACCGGCTCGACCAGCGCCAGCGCCTCGAGGATGCGCAGCCGCTGCGAGCGACCCCGCCCGAACGCCACCCCGCCGCCGCGCAGCACCAGCTCCACCTCCCAGCCGCCCGCCAGGTGGTGGTGCGCGGCGCTGGCGGCGCGGCTCACGATGCGCTCGAACAGCCGCCGCTCGGCCTCGTCGGCCAACGGCGCGACGCCGTTGTCGAGCACCACCGACAGCCGCTTGGACTCCTCCTCCTCGCGCTCCATGTAGACCAGCGAGCCGGTGCGCGCGCTCTGCTTCCAGTGGATGCCGCGCGGATCGTCACCGGGGCGGAAGGCGCGCAGCGCGAACAACTCGTGGCCGCGACCGACTCGCCGCGACCAGCGGTCGTCGCCCTCCGCCGCGCCGCCGGGGCGCGCCTCGGAGACCGGCAGGATCTCCGGGAAGATCAGCAGCTCCTCGTCGAGCCGGTAGCGCAGCCCCTTGCGGAACAGCCCGAGCGGGTAGATCGAAGCCAGGTGGAGCGCGCCCACCCGCAGCCTGCCGCGGCGCTGGGGCGCGAGCTCCACCGCCACCCGGCGTTCGCTGCCGGCCGGCAGGTAGGGCACCAGCGCCGTGCTCGAGCCGGCCGGACCGGTCACCTCGAGCAGCCGCCGGGCCAGCCAGCGGCCGCGGTTGCGTAGCTGGAAGACGAGCGTCGCGGGCTGGCCGGCGTATAGCTCGCCCGGGCGCTCGAGCGCCACCGCCAGCCCGCGCAGGTTGGTGCGCGACACGATCCCCGAGACCGCCAGCACCGCCAGCAGCACCGCCACCACCAGATAGAGCGAGTTGTTGCCGGTGTTGGCGGCGGGCAGCGCGATCAGCAGGGTCAGCAGGACGTACCAGACGCCGACCTTGGTGATCCGGATTCCCTCTGGAACGGTCTGGCGGCGCACGGTGGGCGGCCGGGTCGTCGCGGCTGGACGGCTAGACCGGCACCGGTGTGGCGGCGAGGATCCGCTCGATGGCGCCGTGCGCCGCCTCCAGGCCGCCGCCGCCGCCCTTGAGCGCCACCCGGTGGGCCAGCACCGACGGCGCCACCCGCTGGACGTCGTCCGGGATGGCGAAACCGCGGCCGTCGCACAGCGCCATCGCCTGGGTGGCGCGGTAGAGGTTCTGGGCGCCGCGCGTCGACACCCCGAGCAGGAACTCGGGCGACTGACGGGTGCTCTCGGCCAGCGACAGGATGTAGGCGACGAGCTTCTCGGCCACCTCCACCGCGGCCGCCCGGCGGCGCAGAGCCATCAGCTCTTCGCGGCCGAGCGCCGGCCGCATGTCGGCCAGCGCGCCACGCACGCCGCCGCCCTTGAGCAGGGCCAGCTCCTCCTCGCGCGGCGGATAGCCGAGCCGGAGCGACATCATGAAGCGGTCGAGTTGCGACTCCGGCAGCGGGAAGGTGCCGACGTACTCGAGCGGGTTCTGGGTCGCCAGCACCAGGAACGGGTCGGGCAGGATGTGGCGCACCCGGTCGACCGACACCGTTCGCTCGCTCATCGCTTCGAGCAGCGCCGACTGGGTCTTCGGGCTGGCGCGGTTGATCTCGTCGGCCAGCACCACGTTGGCGAACACCGGCCCCGGCACGAACTCGAACCGCTGCGCCTCCTCGCGGTAGATCGACACCCCGATGATGTCGGACGGCAGCAGGTCGCTGGTGAACTGGATGCGCTGGAACTCCAGCCCAAGGCTGCGCGCCAGCGTCTGGGCCAGAGTCGTCTTGCCGACGCCCGGCACGTCCTCGATCAGGATGTGGCCGCGCGCCAGCAGACAGACCACCGCCAGCCGGATTGCCTCCGGCTTGCCCTTCACCACGCTGCCGACCTGGCGCTCGAGACGGTCGACCAGCGCGGCGGCATCGGCCGCCGGCACGGCAGTCTGGCTGGTCACCACGGCGGGCGGTCTCTAGCCGCCGGCCGGGAACTCGCGATACTCGCCGCGCTGCTCAGGCGGTATCGGATGACGCACCTCGACGGAGAACCCATCGCCCTCTTCGTACAGTACGTCCTCGAGCACGTGAGTGTACTGGGTGACGTTGGCCTTGGCGACCTGGGCGGTGTCGAACCACACCCGCCAGGAGCCCTTCTCGGCCTTGGCGGCGTCGACCATGCTGATGTCGACCGTGATGCCGGGCAGGTGCTCCGGGCTGTCGTGCTGGATGAGGATGTCGAGCATGATGTCGACCGGCTGCGGGCCCGCGTCCAACTCGACCTCCGCGGCCATCTCCTCGCCCTCCGGAGCGGCTTCGGCGGCCGCGGCGACCGCGGCCTCGCCGGCGGCTGCCTCCTCGACCTCCGGCATCGGCGCCGGCTCGGGCTGCTGAACGAGGAAGCCGTTCAGGCGGGCGGTGTAGTACGAGCGCAGCTGGGCCACCTTCTTCTGCGGGTCGCTGGGACCGCAGGCCGCGGCCAGCATCAGGGCGGCGCACGACAGCATCAGGAACGGGAGTCTCGGAAATCGGGTCACGCTGGGCCTCCGGGAAGTCAGAAGAGAGATTCGCAGGACGGCCGGATTATACGGCAGCCGCAGGCGCCGCCACCCGCCTCAGGCCGCGGTACGGCGGCGCCAGGTGCCGGTCAGCCCGCCCGCCAGCACCAGCTCGGGCTCGAGCTCGACGCCGAACCTGTCGCGCACCGCGCGGTGCGCGGCCAGCATCAGCTCGAGCACGTCGCTCGCCCGCGCGCCGCCCTCGTTGACGATGACGTTGCCGTGGCGACGGCTGATGCGCGCGCCGCCGGCGGCGCGGCCCTTCAGCCCGCACAGCTCGATCAGGCGTCCGGCGTAATCGCCCTCGGGGTTGCGGAACACCGAGCCGGCGTGGCGGCCGCCAGGCAGGCTGCGCCAGCGCCGGCGGTTGAGCTCCTCGATGCGCGCCGTGGCGGCGGCGGCATCGCCCGGGGCGAGGGCGAAACGCGCGCGGCTGATGACCGCGCCGCTGCCCTGCAGCGCCGTCCGCCGGTACGACGCCCCGAGATCGGTCACCCCCAGCCGCCGGCGCACGCCGCCGCGCTCGACGACGGTCGTCCAGCGCAGCACGTCCTTGATCTCGGTGCCGTAGCACCCGGCGTTCATGATCACCGCACCGCCCACCGTCGACGGGAAGCCGGACAGCGCTTCCATGCCGGTCAACCCCAGCTCGGCGGTGCGCCGCGCCAGCTGGGCGAGCGCCACCGCGCCGCCCGCTTCGACCTCGTGGCCGTCGATGCGCAGCCGCCGGAAGCCGCCGGTCAGGCGGATGACGACGCCCGCCAGCCCGTCGTCGGGCACCAGCAGATTGGAGCCCAGACCGAGCACCACCCGCCGCACGCCGGCCTCGTCGACCGCCTTCACCAGCTCGACCAGGGCGCGCTCGGAGCGCGCCTCCACCAGCAGCTCGGCCGGGCCGCCGATGCGGAAGGTGGTGAAGCGGGCGAGCGGCTCCCCGGGACGCAGCTCGAGCCCGGCGGTGGCGCGCAGGCGGCCAAGGAGCTCGGCGTCGACCGATCGGGTCATGGCGGTGAGAGTGGCTGGCGCGCTGCGGCAGGCAAGATCCGGCGCGTCGAATCCGTCTGATCCGTATGTCCGGCGGGACGGCGTCCGGCCGCCTGGAAGCCACCGGCGGCCGGTCGCGCGTGCCTGCCGGCGGCAAACCACCCCTCGGCAGCAGGCCGGAAGCAGCCGGCTGCCGGTTGCACTAGTATAGCGGTGCCCGCGGCGGCCGCCGCCAGTCCCAGGAGGAGCCAGTCCCATGCCAGAAGTGAAGACCGAGCGCACCAAGGCCATCGACACCGCCATGTCACAGATCGAGCGCCAGTTCGGCAAGGGCTCGATCATGCGCCTCGGCCAGCAGGAGACGGTGGCCATCCCCGCCATCCCCACCGGCTCGCTGGCGGTCGACTCGGCGATCGGAGTCGGCGGCTTCCCGCGCGGCCGGGTGGTCGAGATCTACGGCCCCGAGTCGTCGGGCAAGACCACCCTGGCGCTGTCGGTGCTCGGCCAGGCGCAGCGGCTGGGCGGCGCCGCCGCCTTCATCGACGCCGAGCACGCGCTCGACGCCGAGTACGCCACCAAGCTGGGGGTCGACATCGACAACCTGCTGGTGTCGCAGCCCGACTTCGGCGAGCAGGCGCTCGAGATCGCCGAGATGCTGGTGCGCTCCAACGCCGTCGACGTGGTGGTGATCGACTCGGTGGCGGCGCTGGTGCCGCGCGCCGAGCTCGAGGGCGAGATGGGCGACTCCCACGTCGGCTTGCAGGCCCGGCTGATGTCCCAGGCGCTCAGGAAGCTGACCGCCATCGTCGCCAAGTCCAAGACCTGCCTGGTGTTCATCAACCAGATCCGCGAGAAGATCGGCGTCATGTTCGGCAGCCCCGAGACCACCTCGGGCGGCCGCGCCCTCAAGTTCTATTCGTCGGTGCGCATCGACATCCGCCGCATCGCCTCGATCAAGGACCGCGACGTGGTCACCGGCAACCGGGTGCGGATCACGGTCAAGAAGAACAAGGTGGCGGCGCCGTTCCGCCAGGCCGAGTTCGATCTCGACTACGGCGAGGGCATCTCGCGCGTCGGCGAGCTGATCGACCTCGGCCTCAACAACAAGCTGGTCGCCAAGTCGGGCGCCTGGTACAGCTACGGCGACGTGCGTCTGGGGCAGGGGCGCGAGAACGCCAAGCAGTTCCTGCGCGACAACCCCGAGCTGGCCGACGAGATCGAGACCAAGCTGCGCGCCGAGCTCGGGCTGCCGCCGCTGCCCAAGCCGGCGGCGGGCGCCGGCGACGACGGCTGAGACCGCCGCTTCCCCGCCATGCTCCCCGAGCGGCAGTCGCCGGCCTCCGCCCGCACCGGCCTGGACTAGCTCGCCGTGTCGCCGCTTCAGCGCGCTGCCCGGCTGCTGGTGGCCCTCGCGGCCGCCGCGGCGCCGGCGGCGGCGGTGGAGCTGGCGTTCGAGGTCGACGGCGCGGCGCTGGCGCACCGGCCGCTGCACCTGACCGTCGAGGTGGGCGGCGTGCCGGCGGGCGAGGAGCTGCCGGTGGCGGTGACCGCCGACGGCCGGGAGCTCGCCCAGCTGAGCCTCGCCGCCGGCAGCCACACGGTGAAGCTCGACGAAGCCGGCCTGACGGCCGGCACCGCCGAGCTGGCGGTGGCCGGCGGCGGGGCGCGCACGACTCGCCCGGTGCGGGTGCTGCCCGGCTGGCTGTCGATCGTGCCGCCGCTCATCGCCATCGGCCTGGCGCTGGTGTTCAAGGACGTCCTGATCTCGCTGTTCCTGGGCATCTTCGCCGGCGCCCTGATCCTCTACGGCTGGAACCCGTTCACCGCCTTCGCGCGCTCGATCGACAGCTTCATCGCGCCGTCGCTGGCCGACGGCGGCAACGCCAGCATCGTCATCTTCACCACCCTGCTCGGCGGCATGGTGGGGGTGATCGGCAAGTCGGGCGGCACGCAGGGCATCGTCGAGCGCCTCAAGCCCTACGCCACCACGTCGCGCCGCGGCCAGCTCGCCACCTGGGCGATGGGTGTGCTGGTGTTCTTCGACGACTACGCCAACACCCTGATCGTCGGGTCGACGATGCGGCCGATCACCGACAAGCTCAAGATCTCGCGCGAGAAGCTGGCCTACATCGTCGACTCCACCGCCGCGCCGGTGGCCAGCGTGATCCCGATCTCCACCTGGATCGGCTACGAGATCGGCCTGATCGGCGCCGCCTTCGCCACCATCGGGCTCGACTGGAGCCCGTACGCGGCGTTCGTGGCTTCGATCCCGTACCGCTTCTACCCGCTGCTGGCGCTGGTGCTGGGCTTCACCATCGCCGCCAGCCGGCGCGACCTGGGACCGATGCTGCGCGCCGAACGGCGCGCCGCCCGCACCGGGCAGCTGGTGGCGGAGGGCGACCGGCCGCTGTTCGACGCCTCCGGCGACCGGATGACGCCGCCCGAAGGCACGCCGCTGCGCGCCGTCAACGCCCTGCTGCCGATCCTGACGGTCATCGGCGTCACCCTGCTCGGCCTCTACCGGACCGGCTCCGCCGCCCTCGACCGCGCCGCCTACGGCTCGACGCTCGACTGGCTGCGCGATGTGTTCGCCGCCGCCGACAGCTACAAGGCGCTGCTGTGGGCGGCCCTGGCCGGGCTGACCGTGGCGCTGGCGCTGGCGCTGGCGCAGAAGCTGCTGGCGGTGCGCGAGGCGATGGAGGCGACGGTCAACGGCTTCCAGGCGATGCTGCTGGCGCTCACCGTGCTGGTGCTGGCCTGGTCGATCGGTGCGGTGTGCGACCAGCTCCATACCGCCGACTACGTGGTCGGCGCGGTCACCGGGGTGCTGTCGCCCCACTGGCTGCCGGTGCTGGTGTTCCTGCTGGCCGCCGTCATCTCGTTCGCCACCGGTACCGCCTGGGGAACCATGGCGATCCTGATGCCGCTGGTCATCCCGATCGCCCACCACCTGTCGCTCGGCGCCGGCACGGTGGTCGGCGATCCCGGCTACGGCACCCTGATGCTGGGCACCGTTTCGTCGGTCCTGGCGGGCAGCATCTGGGGCGACCACTGCTCGCCGATCTCGGATACCACCATTCTGTCCAGCATGGCCTCGGGCTGCGACCACATCGCGCACGTCCGCACCCAGATGCCGTACGCCCTCGGCATCGGGGTCGTCGGCATGCTGCTCGGCGACATCCCCACCGCCTACGGCCTGAGCCCCTGGATCTCGCTGGCGGTGGGCACGTTGCTGGTCGTCGGCTTCGTTCTGTGGCGCGGCCGCCGCGTCGACGAAGCCGAACCCGAGTGAGGGGCTCGACGTGCCCGACGGCCCAGACCAGGCTCCCGACGCGGTCGAGCTGGAGGTCTCCGACGTGCTGGATCTGCACAGCTTCTTGCCGCGCGAGGTTCCCGACCTGGTACGCGACTATCTCGATCTGGCCTGGCAGGCGGGCCTGGGCGAGCTGAGGATCATCCACGGCAAGGGCACCGGCGCCCAGCGACGCACGGTCCGGACGCTCTGCCGGCGCGACCCGCGGGTCGCCCGGGTCGAGGACGCGCCGCTCGAGGCCGGCAGCTGGGGCGCCACCTGCGTCGTCTTCCGGGAACGCCCCTGACGTGGCGGCGGTGCGCGCGGCCCGGCGGCTGTGGAGCCGGCTGCGCGGCCGGCTCGGGCGGCGGCACCTCGACTGCTTCTACTCGCCCTCCTACCGCGTCGACCTCGGCGGCGTGCCGTTCGATCCGCAGCGCGGTGAGCGCATCCTGGGCTTCCTGCTGGCCGGCGGCCTGATCGGCCCGGCCGAGGTGCTGGCACCGCCGCCGGCCTCGCTGCGCGACCTGCTGCTGGTCCACACCGCCGACTACCTCGATTCGCTCCACTCCGCCGAGGGGTTCGTCGGGATCGTCGGCTACCCGGTGCCCGACGAGCTGCGCGAGCGCGCCCTCGACGCCCAGCGCCACCAGGTGGGCGGCACGGTAGCGGCGGCGCTGGCGGCACGCGACAGCGGCCGGCCGGCGGTCAATCTGGGCGGCGGACTGCACCACGCCGGGCCGGCCGCGGGCGCCGGCTTCTGCCTGTTCAACGACATCGCCGTCGCCGTCGCCCGGCTGCGTGAGAGCGGCTTCGACGGCCGGGTGCTGGTGGTCGACCTCGACCTGCACGACGGCAACGGTACCCGCGCCTGCTTCGCGCACGACCCGACCGTCTTCAGCTTCTCGATCCACAACAGGGACTGGGACCTGGAGCCGGCGGTGGCGTCACGCTCGCTGACGCTCGACGGCGAGGTGGACGACCGCCGGCTGCTGGCCGCGCTCGCCAGCGAGCTGCCGCCGGTGGTGGCCGCCTTCCGCCCCGAGCTGGTGTTCTACCTGGCGGGCGCCGACGTGGCGGCTGACGACGCGCTGGGCGACTGGTCGCTGACCGCGGCCGGCATGCTGGAGCGCGACCGGCTGGTGTTGGAGCGGTTCGGCGGGCGCCGCCCGCGGCTGCCGCTCGTCGTCACGCTGGCCGGCGGCTACGGCAGCGACAGCTGGCGCTACCCCGCCCGCCTGCTGGCCTGGATGGCCACCGGTCGGCTGGTGGAGCCGCCGTCGACCGAAGAGGCGACGCTGCTCGGCTACCGCCGGCGGATCCTGCCGCTCGGCCCCGGCCGCCTCGACCGGCTCGAGGCCGACGCCGAAGGCCCGCCGGGCGCCGATTGGGGTCTCACCGAGGAGGACGTCTACGGCGACCTCGGCGCCTCCGCCCGGCCGGCGCGCTTCCTCGGCTTCTACAGCCGTCACGCCCTCGAGCTGCTGCTCGAGACCTCGGGGCTGCTCGACCTGCTGCGCGCCCTCGGCTTCGCCCACCCCACTCTCGAGCTCGACCTCGGCAACCCGAGCGGCGACACCCTGCGGCTGTCGAGCGGCCCGCGCAGTGGCGAGCTGCTGATGGAGCTGCGGGTGCGGCGCGACCGCACGACGGTGCCGGGCCACGAGCTGCTGCGGCTCGAATGGCTGCTGCTGCAGAACCCGCGTCGCCGGTTCTCCGGCGACCGCAGCCCGCTGCCGGGGCAGACCTACCCCGGGCTAGGGCTGCTCAACGACGTGATGGCCCTGCTGGTGCTGGTGTGCGAGCGGCTGGAGCTGGCCGGCATCCTGTTCGTGCCCTCGCACTTCCACCTCGGCTCCAAGGGGCGCCGCTTCCTGCGCTTCCTCGACCCCGAGGACGCCGGTTGGCTGCGGGCGGTCGAGCGCGCCGTGGCCGGCCTGCCGCTCCCCGAGGCGACGCGCGCCGTCGCCGGGGGCCGGCTGCGGGACGCCGTCACCGGCGCGCCGGTGCACTGGCGGCCGATGACCATGATCCTGCCGACCTCGGAGGAGCTGGCGCGCCAGGTGGACGGCGAGGCCTACCGCGCGGCGGTCGCGGCCGCCGCCGAGCGCCACCGCTTCGAGCTGGCGCGGTGACACCGGGCAGTGCCCGCCACGGCTGTCGCGCTGCCGACAAGCTCGTGCCGGGATGGGCGTCGCTTGCGGCGGCCGGCTCGCTGGCCCACAATCGAGCCGTGAGCTGGCTCGCACTGGCCGGCGTGCTCGCCGTCACCACCGCCGTTGCCCACTCGTGGCTCGGCGAGCGCTACATCCTGGTGCGGCTGTTCCGCCGCGGCGGCGTGCCGAAGCTGTTCGGCGGCGAGTGGTTCACCCGCCGCACCCTGCGCTTCGCCTGGCACCTGACTTCGGTCGCCTGGACCGGCTTCGCCGCCCTGCTGTTCGCGCTGGCGGCTGCCGAGCCGAGCGAGCTGCGCGTCCTGAGCCTGCGGGTGGTGGCGGCGACCTTCCTGCTGCACGCGGTGATCGCCGCCGCCGCCAGCCGCGGCAGGCACCTGGCGTGGCCGGTGTTCCTGGCCATCGCGGCGCTGGCGTGGCTCGCCGCCTGAGCCGGTCCGGCGAGCGCGGCTACCGCCGGCCGAGCAGCTCGAGCACGCCGAGCGTCAGGCCCGGCCAGTAGGTGATCAGCAGCACGCCGAACCCCAGGATGGCCAGCCACGGCAGCGCCGCGCGCCAGATCTCGAGCAGCGGCTTGTCGAAGCGGTAGGAGGCCAGGAACAGGTTGAGGCCGACCGGCGGCGTCAGGTAGCCGAGCTCCAGGTTGGCGACGAAGATGATGCCCAGGTGGACCGGGTCGACGCCAAAGGCGACGCCCAGCGGCACGATCAGCGGCACCACCACCACGATGGCGGAGAAGACGTCCATCAGGCAGCCGACCGCCAGCAGCAGCAGGTTGAGCCCCAGCAGGAACAGGATCCGCGAGCCGATCGAGTCCTGCGCCCATTCCACCAGCCGGCTCGGGATCTGGGCGTCGACCAGGTAGTTGGTCAGTCCCATCGCGACGCCGAGGATCAGCAGCACGCCGCCGATCAGTACGCCGCACTCGCGCAGCACCCGCGGCAGATCGCGGGTGAGCGACAGGTCGCGATGGATGAACGCCTGCACGGCGAGGGCGTAGACCACCGCCACCGCCGACGCCTCGACCGGGGTGGCGATGCCGGTGAGGATGACGAACAGGATCACCGCCGGCAGCAGCAGCTCCCACTTGCCCAGCCACAGCGCTGCGAGCGCCTCACGCCAGGCGAACGGCTGCCGCTCCACCTTGCCGCGCAGCCCCTCGCGCACGCCCCAGGCCGCCACCAGCACCACCAGCAGCAACCCCGGACCGATGCCGCCCAGAAACAGCTCCTCGATCGGCACCTGCGCCACGATGCCGTACAGGATGAGCGGCAGCGCCGGCGCGAACAGCAGCCCCAGCGAGCCCGAGGCGGTGAGCAGCCCGAGCGAGAACCGCTCGCTGTAGCGCTCCTGGCGCAGCGCCTGCAGCAGCAGCGCTCCCAGCGCCAGGATGGTGACCCCGGAGCCGCCGGTGAAGGCGGTGAAGAAGGCGCACACCAGGGCGCAGACGACGGCGGTGCCGCCGGGCACCGAGCCGAACAGGCCGCGGAACACCCGCACCAGCCGCTCGGAGGCCTTGCCCTCGGCCAGCAGGAAGCCGGCGAGGGTGAACAGCGGGATCGCCGGCAGCATCTGGGAGGCCACCAGCCGGTAGGTCTCGGCCGGTACGGCGGCCGCCGGCACGCCCTCGGCCAGCAGCAGCAGCACCGCGGCGCCGCCGAGCGCGGCGAAGATCGGCGCGCCCAGCAGGGTCGCCGCCCCCACCAGCAGCAGCCACGGCAGCGCCGGCCCGAACGGCTCCGGCTCGAGCGCGAAGTCGCGGCTCAGACGGAAGACGTGCCAGCCCGCGGCCAGCCCGGCGGCCAGGCCTAGCGCCGCCACCGCCTTGCCCCACCGGCGGTCGCTGGCGCGGTCCACCAGCCGCCAGGCGATCAGCGCGAAGCCGATCGGCAGCGCCAGCTGGGCTACCCAGATCGGCAGCCCGGCCGCCACCACGGTGCCGGCCTCGCGCTCGCTCACCACCAGCTCCAGGCAGGCCCACAGCAGCAGGCCGGTGACCGCCGCCGCCACCGCCGAGGAGAACAGCCGGGTGGCGTCGCGCCAACGGCCGGCGGGCACGAACTCGCCGGTCGCCAGCGCCAGCAGCTTGCCGTCGCGCGCCGCCAGCGCGGCGCCGAGAAAGGCCACCCAGAGCGTCAGGTGCTGGGTGAACGGACCGGCGCCGGGGATGCCCCGGCCGAACAGGCCGCGCGCGACGATCTCGGCCAACGGCAGCAGCGCCATCGCCACCAGCGCCGCCGCCACCACGCTGGACTCGAGCCGGCGCAGCAGCGCGAACGGCCGTCGCAGGCTCAGGGCTCGGCTCCGCCGGCCGCCGCCCCCTGCCGGGCACGGTAGGCGCCGCGCGCCGCCAGCGCCTGGTTGAGGATCTCCGGCGGCAGCCGCTCGCCGCGCACCCGCTCGGCGAACTCCTCGGCGGCGGCGCGGAACCGCGCCTCCTCGGATGCCGGCACCGCCACCACCTCGAGACCGCGCGCCTGCATCTCGCGCACCGCCTCGCCGTCCTGCTCCGGCACCTCGCGCTCCAGCTTCTCGCCCAGCCGGCCGGCGCTGGCCAGCAGCGCCGCCCGGTCCTCGGCCGAGATACGGTCCCAGACCCGGCTCTGGACCAACGTGGCGCCGACCAACGGAGCGATGCCGATGTCCAGCATGTAGGGCGCCTGGCGGTACCACTGCAGCAGCAGGGCCGCCAGCGGCGGACTGGGCAGCGACTCGACCATGCCGGTCTGCAGGCCGGTGAGGATGTCGGTGGTGGCCAGCGCCACCGGGCGGTAGCCGTTCTGCTTCCACCACTGCACGGTCGAATCATCACCGGCGGCGACGAACAGCTTGGAGCGCTTGAGCTCGTCGATCGTCTTCACCGGCCGGCTCGAGAACAGATGCACCCAGCCGGCGTGCGCCCAGTTGAGCAGCACGTAGCCCTTGGCCTCCAGCCGGCGCTCGAGCTCGGGCGACAGGGCGTCGAGCACGTGGAACAGCTCGTCGTAGGAGGCGAAGAACAGCGGCACACCGAAGATGCGGAAGGCGTCGTCGATCTCGGTCAGCCCGCCAACGGTCAGCGACGCCGCCTGCAGCTGGCCGATGCGCATCTTGCGCACCACGTCCGGCTCGTCGCCGGCGACGCCACCGGGATAGATCCGCAGCCGCACGCGGCCGTCGGTGGCGGTCGCCCAGTCGGCCCCCATCTCCTCGGTAGCGAGGTCCCAGATCGAGCCGTCGGGTGCCAGGCTGGCCAGCTTGACCGTCATCTGGGCGCCGGCGGCGCCGGCACCGGCGAGCGCCAGGGCGAGCGCGGCGAGCACGGCCGCCGCGCCGGCGTAGCTCCGGTAGCGGAGCTGGTGGATCGGTTTCACGTGCGGATCTCCCGTGGTTGGTACAACCAGTCGCGCGGCGCGGCTAGCCCTCCGCGGCGTCTTCCCCGGGATCGAGGAAGTAGTCTTCGATCCGGTCAAGCAATTCCCGCGCCTGCCGCTGCGCGAGGATGTTGGCCAGGCGGCGCGACGGCGCCACATTGGGGTCGATGGCCAGGGCCCGGCGCAGCAGGCGGCGGAACTCGGCGGCGTCCTGCTCGGCCACCACCACCGTCCTGGCCAGGGTGACGTAGGGGCCGACGCTGGTGCCGCCCGACAGCTCGACGGCGCGCTCGAAGTGGGCGCGCGCGCGCTCCGGCGAGCCGCCGGCCACCTCGGGCAGCGCCTCGAGCGAGATCAGCGCCTCGTGCACCAGTCCGTCGTCGTACGCCTCGTCGAGCTCGAGGGCGCGCCGGAACAGCGCCTTGACCGCCGGCACGTCGGCGGTGAGCGCCGGACGGTCCTGACCGAGCGAGATCGCCGAGCCCCAGGCGGCGGCCGCCCACACCACGAAGCCGGTGTCGGCGGCGGTGAGCGAGCCGGCGGCCTCCTCGGGTGCGCGCTGCAGCCGCCCCAAGATGCCGGGGCTCGAGCGCTCGAGCGCCCGCAGGCAGTAGTCGCGCCCGCGCAGGTACAGCTTGAGCGCCCGCTCCACGAGCTGGCGCGACCGGCGGTAGTCGGCGTGCTCCAGGAAGAACGCTTCACTCTCGACGAAGGCGTAGGCGTACTGCGTGAAGCCGCGGCAGGAGGCCAGCAGCAGGTTGCGGTCGCGGGGCGCCTCGGCGAGCAGCGCCTCCATCGTCTTCAAGGCGAACGGCAGCGCCTCGGCCACCAGCTCGGGGTCTTCGTCCGAGGCGAACACGTCGCCGCTCGCCGCCAGGCTGCGGCCCAGCGCCTTGACCGCCACCGTGCGCAGCGAGCAGCCGCCGACCACCAGCGCCAGCGCCAGCGCCGCGGCCAGCACCGCGGACGCGCTGTGGCGCGGGCGGGGCTTGCTCGGTGCGGTCGGCATGGCCGCACGGCAGCCTACCGGGAGCCACCGGGCCGGTCAAACAAGCCACCGACCGCCGGGCGAGCGCGGCAACCAGACCACCGGCCACCCGTAAGAGAGAATGGCGGCGGGAGCAGCCCGCCGGGAGGCGTCCGTGAGCCGCAAGACCACCAGACCGCAGGAGTACGCCCGCCAGGCGCGCAAGTTCGTGCGCGACTACACCCAGGGTCTGGACCCGCAGGACTTCCGACGACTGTTCGACCAGGACGCGGTCCATGCCTACAAGGTGCTGAGCCGCGACCAGCCCGAGGGATCCGAGCCCACCGAGGGCGCGGCGCGGTTCTTCCACCGCGCCCGCATCTTCTTTCTCGGCCTGTCGTACAAGCTGACGCCGGCGCGGCGCCTGCTGTTCGCCGGCTCGCTGCTGGTGGCGCTCGCCGGGCTGGCCATGCCCGAGCTGGTGATCAGCGGCGAGCGCGGCCGGTTCACTCTCGACTTCTCGCCGCTGTGGTTCGTCGCCGGGCTGGGCGGCCTGGTCTGGCTGCTGGCGCTGGAGCTGGTCGACCGGGTGCGGGTGCGGGACGAGCTCGAGGTGGCCCGCCAGCTGCAGCGCGATCTGCTGCCGCACAGCTCGCCGGCGCTCGCCGGCTACGAGTTCGCCCACTCCTACCGCACCGCCAACGAGGTGGGCGGCGACTACTACGACTTCCAGCGGCTTCCCGACGGCCGGCTGGCGCTGCTGATGGGCGACGCCAGCGGCCACGGCATCGCCGCCGGGCTGCTGATGGCAATCGCCAACGCCACCTTGAAGACCGCCATCGACGTCGACCCCGAACCACTGGCGGTCGCCCGCCTGCTCAACCGGGCGCTGGTGCGCACCGGCGACCGCCGGGCGTTCATGACGCTGTGCTACGGAGTGTTGGATCCGCCGAGCGGCCGGCTCGACCTGGTGCTCGCCGGCCACCCGTTCCCGCTCCTCAGGCGGGCCGGCGGCGCCGTCGAAGAGCTTGGCAGCGGCGGCCTGCCGCTGGGCATGCGGGCCGAGGTCGACGTGGAGCGGATCAGCGTGGTGCTCGAGCCCGGCGACCTGCTGGTGCTCTACACCGACGGCCTGCCGGAAGCGGTCAACGGGCCCGCCGGCAGCGCTTTCGGCTTCGAGCGTCTCAAGCAGCTGCTCGGCCCGGCCGCCGGCCCGGCCGTGCTGCACGACCGCATCCTGATGGAGTTCGACCGCCACGTCGGCCGCGAGCTGCTGGCCGACGACCTGACCCTGGTGGTGGTGGCACGGCTGGAGCCCGCGGTGTCGGCCGCCAGCGCGCCGGCCTGAGCGCGACCGCCCGCCGGCGAGCCGGGCACGGCCGACCTCTTCCGTTTCGAGGTGAGCAGCGGCCACGGAGCCGCCGCGACGCCGCCCGCACCCCGCGCTGCCTCGCCGGACGGCCGCCACGGCGGCGTGACCGGTTCTGCTAGACTCCGCGCAACCAACCAGCTGCCGAGGCGTTGGAGGCGAATCGAGGCTGGCCCGGAGTGTGCCGGGCCACCCCGGCGCCGTAGCCGGCGCGCGCGGCGATGAACCTGGCTGCGAGGGGGTGACCCGATGACCGCGACCGACCGCTCATTGGACACGGCGCCCGAAGACGCCCAAAGACGCCGACGCCGTCTGCTGCTCAAGATCGCCGTCGCCGCGGTGGTCGTGATCGGCCTGCTGCTGGTGCTGTATCTGGGCTGCCGGTTCCTCACCGAGCGACCGGTGACCTACGACACCATGGCCGACCACTTCAAGTACGGCTCGACCCGGGGCGACCTGCTGACCGGGGTGCCGGTGTGGATCTGGCAGGCGATGCCGCTGGTGTGCGCCGACATCCTGGAGTCGGTGACCGGCGACCGGCTGGCGCCCGACTACCGCGACCGCGTGGCGCGGTACTCCTCCGCCGACGACGCCGCCGAGCGCCGGCGGGCGCTGTCGCGCGAGGGCTACAAGGCGCTCGGCTTCCTGTACGAGACCGACGCCGACGGGCGGGAGCGGACGCTGCCGATCGGCACCACCCAGCGCCGCAGCCTGGGGCTCGACCGCACCTACATCAACTGCGCGGTCTGCCACGTCAGCACGGTACGCCAGGAGCCGGAGGGGCCGGCCGAGCTGGTCGTCGGCATGCCCGCCAACCTGTTCAACCTGTACGACTTCGAGCACTTCCTGTTCGAGTGCGGCAAGAGCAGCCGGTTCAGTTTCCTGCAGCTCGCTCCCGAGATGGCGGCGCTCGGCGCCGACCTCGATCTGCTCGACGAGTACGTGGTCTACCCGCTGGCGATCGCCGGCCTGCGCGAGGCGATCAACTTCCTCGAGGACCAGGCGGGGTTCTCGGTGCGCCAGCCCGAGTGGGGCCCGGGGCGCAACGATACCTTCACCAACAACAAGGTGTTCCTCTACGGCTACCCGTGGCGGGACCTCGTACCCGACTACTGGACCACCGGCGAGGTCCATCCCGAGAACGTTGGCACCGTCGACTTTCCGTCGATCTGGCTGCAGGGCAAGCGCAAGCAGCGCTCCGACGGACGGCCGATGCAGCTGCACTGGGACGGCAACAACGACGACGTCGAGGAGCGCAACCTGAACGCCTCGCTGGCCACCTCGGCGCTGCCTCCGGTCATCGACCACGAGGCCATCGAGTGCGTTGAGCTGTGGCTCGAGGACCTCGAGCCGCCCGCCTGGCCGTTCCCCATCGACCGCCAGCTGGCGGCCCGCGGCGAGCCGATCTACCGCCAGTACTGCGCCGACTGTCACGGCGCGGGCGGCCGCGACTTCACCGGCCGGTGGGTGGGCTACGTGACCGACATCGACGACGTCGGCACCGACCGCTACCGGCTCGACAACTACACCGGCACGCTGGCGGCCAACATGGGGATGACCTACGCCAAGCAGCCGCGTCGGCAGCAGGCCCACCCCTGCCCGGACGGCACCGTCTACCGGCCGCGCCAGCCGCGCGGCGGTGACGGCGCCTACGGCGGCTCCCCGGCCGGCGGCTACGACGAGCCGGCCGGCGCGCCCGCCACCTACGACTCCCGCGTCGCAGCCGTCGAAGCGGAGGAGGACAGCTACCGCTACACCCACTACCGCAAGACCAACGGCTACGCCAACTCGCCGCTCGACGGCCTGTGGCTGAGAGCGCCCTACCTGCACAACGGCTCGGTGCCCCACCTGCGCGCCCTGCTCGAGCCGAGCGACCGGCGGCCGGTCACCTTCTACCGCGGCAACGACCTGTACGACCCGATCGACGTCGGCTTCGTCTCCACCGCGCCGCGCGACCGGGACGGCCGCGGCTACTTCCTGTTCGACACCGCGGTGCCCGGCAACGGCAACCGCGGCCACGAGGGTGCGCGCTACGGCACCGAGCTGCCGCCCGCGGACAAGGCGGCGCTGATCGAGTACCTGAAGACCTTCTAGACCGCGGGGCTGGCCAGGGAGGAGAGCATGAACGCCAAAGGCAAGAAGCGCTCGAAGTGGAGACGTCTCAAGATCTGGCTGCCGGTGGTGTTGGTGGTCGGCGGCGTCTTCGCCTACATCGGCTGGGACCGCGGCTTCCGCGTCCACCCCGAGCCCGACTGGGTGATGAAGGACGAGGCCACCCGCTTCATGTACGCCTCGATCGGCGCCGAGTTCGAGGCCGGCATCCCGTACTGGATCCTGTACGTCCTACCGCGCGTGTTTCCGGAGAAGTTCCCCGGCCCCGGCGGCTTCGCCGCGTTCGGCATCCCGTGGGAGCAGGGCATGGAGCTGCCGGTGGGGTTCACCCAACGCACCATCGGTTTCCCGCGGGTCAGCAACAACTGCGCCGTCTGCCACACCGCGACCTACCGCACCTCGCCCGACGCCGAACCGGTCATCGTGCCGCTCGGTCCCGGCCATACCAGCAACGTCGAGGCGTTCCTCAAGCTGCTGGTGGACTGCGCCAAGGACCCGCGCTTCAACGCCGACAACCTGATGGCCTACATCGCGATGGCCACCAAGCTGGACGTCATCGACACCCTGCTCTACCGCTATCTGATCATTCCGATCACCCGCAAGACCCTGCTCGAGCGCGAGCGCCAGTTCACCTGGGTCTACAACGACGCCTACCCCGATTGGGGCCGCGGCCGCGACGACGCAATGAACCTCACCAAGTACTTCATGATCGAGGTCGATCCACCCGACGACGGCACCTACGGGCCGACCGACTTCCCGTCGATCTGGAACCTGCAGAAGTACGACTCACCGGCCGACGACCCCAACCCGCAGCGGCTCAACCTCGCCGGTGACACCTGGGACGCCTACTCGGTGGTGATGGACTCGGCGCTCGGGCTGCTGGGCGGAGCGCCCCACGACAACGACGAGTTCGTGGCCCACGTCCAGTGGATCACCGACTACGCCAAGCGCACCCCGGCGCCGGAGTTCCCGTTCCCGGTGGACGAAGCTCTCGCCGCCGCCGGGCGGCCGGTGTACGACGCCAACTGCGCGGTCTGCCACGACTCCGACGGCGACCTGGTCGGCCGGCCGATGCCGCTGGCCGAGGTCCGCACCAGCCGCGACCGCCTCGACACCTGGGCCGGCAAGTACGCCGCCCAGGCCAACCGCGTGGTCGAGGAGATGGGGCTCGAGCGGCGTGGACTGGTGGAGCAGGACTCGCCGGGCTACAACCCGCCGCACCTCGACGGGCTGTGGCTGCGCGCCCCCTACCTGCACAACGGCTCGGTGCCGACCCTGCGCGACCTGCTGCGGCCCCCCGGCGAGCGCCCGGCGACCTTCTACCGCGGCTACGACGTCTACGACCCGGTGGACGTGGGGTTCGTGGTGCAGGGCCCCGAGGCCGAGCGCTGGGGCACGCTGCACGACACCGGCCGCAAGGGCAACGGCAACTACGGTCACGAGTTCGGCACCGACCTGCCGGCCGAGCAGAAGGAAGCGCTGCTCGAGTACCTGAAGACGCTGTAGCCCGCTTCTCGGGCGCGACCGCGTCGGAACACGCCGGCGGCGGCCCGTGTTCGTCTCGCCGGCCGCCGCTACCCCCGCCAGCACTATCCACCGGCCATGCGGCGCATCTTCGCCCGGGAGGCGACCGGATTTGCCGAGGAGTCCCGGCTGTTCGCCGGCGGCGACTCACGAACCGCCTACTTCTTCGACCTCTGGTACGCCGCACCGGTCGTCGAGCGGACCTACGACGAGCTCAGCGGACAAGGCTGAGCCGGGCGCCTACTCGATGATGTCCATCAGCTGCCAGACCACCGACCGGCGCAAGTGTGCGGCCTCGTCGGCGGTGATCTGGGGAGCCGCCAGCTGGCCGAAGCCGTTGAAACGGCTCACCAGCGCGTACTCGTAGCCCCGCTCGCCGCCGACCGGCAGCCGCTTGGCGAACAGCGCCCAGTTGACCACCTCGCCGGCGTCGGCGCGCGCCTGGAGCCGCGGCATCACCCGGCCGCGCATGGTGTCCAGGAAACGCTCGCTACCGGCCGCGCCGGCGGTCAGGAAGTCGACCGTGACGTGGGTGTACTCCACCTTGCCGTAGTAGTCCTCCGAGCGCACCCCAGGCACTCCCTGGTAGACCTCCGAGTGGCGCACCCAGCCGGCGTAGCCGTCGGAGGCGGTCGGGCTCTGCAGGCTGGCGAAGTCGGTGAAGACCGTCACCATGACGTCGGTGTAGTCGCTGGCGCTGCCCAATGGAAAGCGGGAGGCGTAGTGGTACCAGGCGAAGATCTCGCCGCGCTCGAGCCGCTGGCGGTTGAGGTCGCGCACCGGGCCGGTCACCGCCGCCCGGAACTCCGCCGCCGACTCCGGCGGCACGGCCAGGTACTCCACGTGGACGGCGACCGCCGCCGCCGCGGGTCGGGCGACGAGCAGCAGCACCGCCGCGGCCAGCCAGGCTCCGGTGGACCGCTTCACGACGCCGCCCCCGCCGGCTCCGCCACCAGCTGCGGCAGCTTGGCCAGGCAGCCGTTCCAGCCCTGGCCATGGTTCTCCCGGTCGGCGGCGTCCACGAAGCCCTCGTGGGTGAGCGTCAGCTCGGTCTCGCCGTCGCCCACCGGCCGCAGCTCCACCGTCACACGGGTGACCAGCTCGGCCTCGGCCCACTTCCACGAGAAGACCAGCTTCTCGCCGGGGACGACCTGCTGGTAGACGCCGGCCGGCGAGTGGGGCTCGCCCTCCGGGCTCCTCATGACGATGCGGTAGCTGCCGCCGACCCGCACGTCGAGCTCGGCCTCGTCGACCCTCATCGCTCCCGGGCTGAACCAGCGCCGCACGAGCTCGGGATCGGTCCAGGCCTGCCACACCCGCGCCGGGGGCGCCGGCAGCCGGCGCTGGATAACCAGGGAGCTCGGGGAGTCGGAGTCGGGCGTCGGTGGCGCCACCGACGGTCTTGCTGTCGTCATCGTGAGGGTCCTTTCTGTTCGTTTGCCGGTTGGGAACCTGCGGTGCCGGCGGCACGGCCGTCCGAGTCGAGAAAGCTCTCGAGCTCGTCCAGCCGCGAGCGCCAGAAATCGCGGTAGAAGCCGAGCCAGTCGCGGGCCTCTCCCAGCGCGCCGGGATCGAGGTCACAGTGGTGCTGGCGTCCTCTCACCTGACGGCTGACCAGCCCCGCGCGCTCCAGGATCTTGACGTGCTTCGAGACCGCCGGCAGGCTGATCGGAAACGGTGCCGCCAGCTCGCCGATTGTCGCGGGGCCTGCCGCGAGGCGGCCCACGATCGCCCGTCGCGTGGGGTCGGAGAGGGCGAAGAAGATCCGGTCGAGCCGTGGTGAAGGCTGGAGCGTGGCCGACATCGGAGACATATTTAACCTATCGGTTAACCATCTGTCAAGCCCACCGTCCGCCGCTGCAGCCGGCCCGCCGTCACGCCCACCACCCCGGCGGGTGGCGGCACCGCCCGCAATCCGTCGGTAGCCTCGCGGTAGGGCCTGCACCCCCCGAGCGACACGGATATCGGCATGCATCGCAAGACGCCGCAGGCAGTAAGCCGTGCGGCGACGACCGCCGCCCTCGCGCTCGCACTCCTCACCGCCGCCACCGGACTGCCCGCCGACGCCGGCGCGCGGCTCGACGAGCGGGGCGTGGTCGCGCTGCTCGAAGTCATGGACGCCGTCGCGCGGCTCCACCCCGGCTTCGAGACGGCCACGGCGGCGGCCACCAGCGAGGCCGAGCTCGAGGCGTTGCGCGCCGCCGGCCGCGAGCGGAACCGGGCGAGCGCCGAGCTCGCAGCGGCGGTAGAGCGGATGCTGTCCACCGAGACCTACCGCGTCTACTTCCGCCGCTTCTCGAACCTCACCCCCGAGCTGCTGCGCGACCTGGTCCTCGATCTGCCCCACCGCTGCCGCCCGGCACCGGGCGACGTCGGGCGGATGCTGTGCGAGCTGGTGCGGCGGCGCGGCGAAGTGCGCGCCCGGCTCGAGCGGTTTCTGGACCAGATCGACCTGGCACGGGTGCACGGCACCGCCCTCCACTGGCTGCCCGGGGAAGGGCATCCGGTTCCCACCATGCACCTGATCTGGGACAGCAACGCCGGCTCGTTCGCCGCCGAGGGCATGCCGTTCTTCAACCTGTACACCTCGGGCATCCTGGGCGAGCTCGCGGGCGGCGAGGCGTCGATCCGCGACGCCGAGCTGGTGATGGCCCACGAGCTGCACCACACGCTGGCCGAGCCCTTCCTCGCTGCGGGCGACGACCAGGGTCTGCCCTGGGATCGACGCTGGATCGGTCGGCTGACCCGCGGCATGGTCGGCGAGGGCGCCGCCAACCACTGCAACCCGCCCGCCGGCTTCAAGCGCCAACTGTACGAGGACCCGGAGGTCGTGGCGACGCTCGTGGCCCGCCTGGAGGAGCTCCTGGGCCGCCTGCGCGACGGCTCGCTCGATGAGCCCGAGATGCGCCGGTGGATGCGCGACAGCTACTTCGCCGCCGCCGAGTCGCTGCTGCGCCGCCACCTCGAGCGGCGGTTCGCCGGCGACGAGCTGGAGGCGATGATGCGCCGCCACATGCCGTTGCGCCCCGACATCGAGCACGCCCTCGGCTGGTGGATGGTGTCGCGCATCTCCCTGTCCGGCGAGCGGCGGAGCGACCTGCTGGCGCTGCTCGAGGACCCGTCCAGCCTCTACCGCCGCTACAACCGGGCCGTGGCAGCGGCCTACCCGGAGCTCCGGCTGAGCGCGGCGGCCGTCACCTACCTCGAACGGCTGCTCGGCGCGGGGGCCACGGAACGCCCGCGCAACCCAGACGGCGGCACCGCGGGCTGATCCGGCACCGGCGGCGGCGACGTCGAGCGGCGGCCTTCTGATATAACCGGCGCAAGAGTTCCATCCAGCGGCGGGATGTGGCGGGGCGCCGGCGGCGCTGGCCTCACCGCGGCCGCCGCGGTGGGAAGGAGGTGCAGCATGGGTCCGAACCTGATCAAGCAAACCGGACTGGCCACGGCGGTCGTGGCGGTGGTGCTGACGGCGGGCGCCGCAGCGCAGACGGAGGGACCGCTGGCGGCGGTGCGCTACGGCGAGGACGCGATCGCCTGGAAACCGGTGGTCGAGTACAAGGGCCTGACGCTCACCCTCTCCGGACCGGTGTCGCTGGAGCGCAGCTTCCGGCCGGGCGACCGGGTCGAGCTGAGCCTCAAAACCGAGCAGGGGCCTCTACCCGACGGCAGCTACTCGTGGGAGCTCAGGGGCCAGCCGGCGGTGGACCCGGCGCTGCAGAGGAAGATGACCGAAGCTCGCGCTGCCGGTGATCAGAAGATGATGGACGGCCTGTACCGCGAGGGCTATCCCAGCGCCCTGCCGTCCCAGACCGGCGCCTTCACCGTGGCCAAGGGCAGGATCGTCAACGCCGGCGTCGAGGAGGCGGTTCCGCGCGCCGCACCGCGGGGGACGGTGTTCGAGGGAGATCTGGAGATCGGCGGCAACCTCAAGGTCGCCGGCACCAAGAGCTTCGTGGCGCTCGATCCGGACGGCAACCGCCGCCTGGTCTACGCCGCCCTCGAAGGCCCGGAGGCCGGCACCTACTACCGCGGCAGCGCCCGCACCGTCGACGGCGAGGCGGTCATCGAGCTGCCCGACCACTTCGCCGCCGCCAGCGAGCCGGACGGCCTGACCGTGCAGCTCACCCCCCTGGGCGGCTGGGCGCGGCTGTTCGTGGCCGAGAAGAGCACACGGCGGCTGGTGGTGCGCGACGCCGCGGGCGGTGACGGGGTGGCCTTCGACTTCCTCGTCCAGGGCGTCCGGCGGGGCTACTCGGACTACCGGCCGGAGGAGCCGCTGCCCGAGTAGCAGACCGTCCACCCACCGCCGCTGCCGTGCCCCTCGAGGGCGCCCGGCTACTCCGGCGGCTGCTCGGCGCGGCGCCGCCGCAGCTCCTCGAGCTTCTGGCCGATCTGCGGGTTGCCGGGGTTGGCCGCCTCGAGCTGCTCCAGGGCGGCGATCGCCGCCGCCAGCTCGCCGCGGCGCTCCTCGACGGCGGCGAGCGTCATCAGCGCCCAACTCGAGCCCGGGTTGAGCTCGAGCTCGAGGCCCAGCAGTTCGGCGGCCGCGTCGAGCCGGTCGGATCTCGCCAGCCGCTCGGCAGCCCGCATCAAGGTGCTCTCGCCGAAATCGTACGCCTGACCCTCCAGGTGCTCCTCGCGCAGCTCACGGTAGCGCGCTACCGCCGCCTCACCGCCCTCCTCGGATGCCACCCGCACCAGGATGTCGGCCAGCTGCTCCGGGCGCGCCGCGCCGCGATGGCAGGTGACGCACTCGACCCGCAGGCGGCCAGCCGGCTCGACGTCCAGCCCGGCCAGGAGCTCGCCGTTGATGCGCTCGACCATGCTCAGCATGATCCGCGCCTTGCGCTTGGTCTCCTTCTGGTCGGAGGCGAAGTCGAAGGTCGCGATCGGCTGCCCCTCCTCGCCGACGTGGCAGTACTGGCACCGTACCCCGAGCGCGAAGGCGAAGTCGCGCATGGTGCCGATCAGCTCGCCCACCTCGGTGTCGGCGGCGAAGTGCTGCAGGTTCTTGATCTCCGGCGGCCACTGCTGCGCCGTGGCTGCCGGTACGGCGAGCGCCGTCGCCAGCGCCGCCGCCGGCAGCGTGTGGAGCCAAGAATGGCCTCTAGCGGGTCGTCTCATGCGCGCTTCCCTCCTGGGCGGGTCGACACCCCCTCTACGCAACCGCTCGCTCGGGGTTTCCTGTCCGGCCGGACTCCGGCCGGCGGCGGGCGCCGCCCGACACCGCTCCTGGCACCGGGCCGGCGGCAACCGACAGGGGCGAGGCCGCCCGACAAGCGGTCAGAAGCTCCAGAAACGCGGGATGAAGATCACCGACAGCATCCAGAACAGGAGGCTGAGCGGGACGCCGGTTCTCAGGAAGTCGGTGTACTTGTAGCCGCCCGGGTTGTAGATCATGGTGTTGGTCTGGTACCCCACCGGCGTCGAGAAGCCGGTCGAGGCGGCGAAGGTGATTGCCATCAAGAACGGCCGCGGATCGACGCCGATCTGCTCGGCGGTCGAGATGGCGATCGGTGCCAGCAGCACCGCCGCGGCGTTGTTGCTCATGGTGTCGGTCATCACCGAGGTCATCAGGTAGACCACCGCCAGCACCGCCACCGGGCCCATGTCGCCGACCATCCCCACTGCCCGCCCGGCGATCAGACCGGCGGCACCGCTCTTCTGCATCGCGATGCCGAGCGGCAGGATGCCGGCGAGCAGGAAGATCACCTGCCAGTTGATGGCGTGATACGCCTCCTCGAGCCGCAGGCAGCGGGTCAGCACCATCGCCAGGCAGCCGAGCAGCGCGGTCACCAGGATCGGCAGCACGTTGAACGCCGCCAGCGCCACCACAGCCACCAGGATACCGAGCACCAGCGGCGCCTTGTGCTTGAGCGCCATGCCGGGCACCTCGTCCAGCACGATGAAGTTCTCGTCGGCGCGCAGCGACCGGATCTGCGCCTCGTGGGCCTGGAGCAGCAGCGCATCGCCGAGCTTGAAGGTGACCGAGTTGAGCTTGTCCTGGATCGGCTCGCCGCGGCGCTGGATCGCCAGCACCAGGGCCTTGTACCGGTTGCGGAAGTCGAGCTCCTTCAAGGTGTTGCCGATGAGGTCGGAGCCCGGAGCCACCAGCGCCTGCACCAGCCTCAGATCCTCGGTCTGAAGCGTCTCGTCGCGCAGCTTGAAGGCGGCGTTGAGCTGCAGCTTCATCGAGTCCTGGAGCCGCATCAGCTCGCGAATCCTGCCCCGCACCAGCAGCACGTCGCCGCTGCGCACCGCCTGGCGCAACGGCGCCCACACCGCCTTGGTGACGTGCAGCAGCCGCAGCACCGTGACGTCGTGGTCCTCGCCCAGCCGGCTGTCCAGCACCGACTTGCCGACCAGCGGCGAGTTGTCGCCCACCCGCAGCTCGGTGATGTACTCGCCCAGCTGGTAGGTGACGGCCAGCTCTTGCGCCTTGCGGTTGGGCAGCAGCCAGCGCCCGAACAGCAGGAAGAACAGCACTCCCGCGACGAACAGGATCAGCCCCATGCGGCTGAACTCGAACATCGAGAACGCTCCGTAGCCGGCCTGATCCGAGATCGAGCTCACCAGCAGGTTGGTCGAGGTGCCCACCAGCGTGCACACGCCGCCGAACTGTGAGGCGTAGGAGAGCGGGATGAGCAGCCGCGAGGCGGCGATCTTCCGCCGGTTGGCGACGATCATCACCAGCGGGATGAACACCGCCACCGCCGCCGTGTTGTTGACGAAGGCCGAGATGACGGTGATCGTCCCCATGATCACCACCAGCGCCAGGAAGTAGTTGCGCCCGAAACGCACCATCAGCCGGCCGACGGCGGCGGTGGCACCGGTCTTCTGCAGCCCGGCGCTCAGGATGAACATCGCCGCCACCGTGACGGTCGCCGGGTTGCTGAAGCCCGACAGGCCTTCCTGCGGCGTGATCAGCCCGAGCAGCAGCAGCACGCCGAGCACCAGCAGGGCCACGAAGTCGATCGGGTACTTCTCGGAGACGAACAGGGCGACGGCGCCGACCAGGATGGTCAGCACCAGCAGCGCCTCGACCGTCACGGCCTGGCCCCACGGCACGGGCCGGCCGCGCGCCTGGTGGCACGGGGTGGGCCTTCAGGGTTCTCGAGCATCGCGGGCTCCCTCGTCGGTGGGGCGGCCATTCTAGCCCGGCGCCGCTCGGCGGCGCGACCGCGGCGCCGACCCCGGCCGGCGGGCCGTGGAGCGGCCCCTTCGGCCGGCGCCCGCTTGCGGTCAACAAGAAAAGGTCTATACTTCTTGATTACCCGCGCGACAAGGCGCGTGCCGCCCGACCGAGGAGGAGACCATGGGCAGAGTGGCACTGATCTCGCCGTACAACTACCCTTCGATGCCCGTCCGGCTGCTGCACGGGGTGCTGAAGGAGGCCGGCCACGAGCCGGTGTCGATCTTCTTCAAGCGTCACCGGCTGGACCGCATGGGCCCGCCGACCGATCGCGAGTACGAGCTGCTGAGCGAGACGATCGAGCAGATCGACCCCCTGTTCGTCGGCCTGTCGCTGCGCTCGACCTTCGCCTCGGTGGCCAAGCGCGTGGCGAGCCGGCTGCGCGACCAGGGCCGTATCGTGGTGTGGGGCGGCACCCACGCCACCGTCGCGCCGGAGGACTGCTTCGAGTTTGCCGACGCGGTGTGCTCCGGCGAGGGCGAGGGCGCGCTGCTGGACATCACCGGGCGGCTGGAAGCCGGCGAGCGCGATCTGCGGGGCATCCCCAACCTGTGGACGCCGCGCAACGGCAACGGCGAGTTTGTCCAGGAGCCGATGCGGCCGCTGATCGAGGACCTCGACTCGGTGGCGCGACCGTGGTGGCAGGACGAGGGCTGCTGCTACATCGAGAACGACGAGGTCACGCACGCCCTGCCCGCCGGCTTCATGACCTCCTACGACCTGATGAGCTCGCGCGGCTGTCCCTACCGCTGTGAGTTCTGCTGCCACAGCGTGCTCGCCAAGCAGGTCTCGGGCCTCGGCAAGTACCTGCGCCGGCGCTCGCCCGAGTCGGTGGTGCAGGAACTCGAGTGGGCCAAGGAGCACTTCCCGACGGTCAACCGCATCCGCTTCTGGGACGACGTCTTCCCGGCGGTCAACATGAGCTGGCTGGAGGAGTTCTCGCGGCTCTACCGCGAGCGGGTCGGGCTGCCGTTCTGGTGCTACACCTACCCCACCACCTCGCGCCCGGAGATCCTCGAGCTGCTCTACGACGCCGGGCTGCGCTACCTCGGGATGGGCATCCAGAGCGGCTCGGAGCGGGTGCGGACCGAGGTGTTCAACCGGCCAAGCAAGACCGGCACGATCATCGAGGCCGGGCAGAACTTCAGCCAGTTCGACATCCACCCCGAGTACGACCTGATCTGCGACAACCCGTTCGAGAACGAGGCCGACTACCTGGAGACGCTGGAGGTGATGCTGGGCCTGCCGCGGCCGTTCAGCGTCTACCAGCACTCGCTGTCTTACTTCCCCAACTACCCGCTGACCCGCAAGGCGATCGAGGACGGCCACATCCAGCCCTCCGACGTCGAGCACCACACCGGCAAGGGCTACCTCCAGTGGCACGACGAGTTCTCGCGCAACCGGCGGCCGGAGCACATCTTCTGGGTGACCATCTTCTATCTCACCCAGTTCGCCGTGGTGCCGCGGCGGTTGATCCGGGCGCTGGCGCACAGCCGGTTCTTCCGCCGCCGCCCGGTGCTGCTCAACAGCCTGGTCAAGCCGTTCGGGCGCACCGCCGAGAAGCTGCGCTGGGCGCGGCTGTACGTCAAGGAGCGCGGTGCCCGGGTGACCCTGGGGCGGCTGCTGCGCAAGATGGCCCTCATGGTGCGCTCGGACCACGGTGGTGCGCGCGCCGTGTGGGGCGCGGACTGAGCGGCACAGCCGCCCGCGACCGGTGGCAGGGGCCGCCCCGCCGGCCGGCACGGGCCGCGCCCGATCAGCCGACCGCGCTCGCCCGCGCCGCGGCCGGCCGGGCTTCGGTGCCCGGCTCGGCTCTCACCGACAAGCCGGCCGCCACCGAGTAGAACAGCTCGGTCCAGTCGCGATCGCCCCACTCGCCGCGACCCGGTCCGGTGCGCACGAACACCGTCCGGTGCCGCGGCGAGACGTAGACGAACTGCCCGTAGCGGCCTATCGCGCAGTAGTCGGAGCGGCCGTCGCGGCGGGGCACGATCCACCAGCCGCCACGATAGCCCCAGCTGCGACCGTCCCAGCGGTCGAGCTCCGCCGGCTCGTCCAGCTCGGTGGTGCGCTCGATCCAGGCCTCCGGCAGCAGGCGGCGGCCGGCCGCCATCCCGCCGTCCAGGTAGAGCTGCCCGAAGCGGGCCAGATCGCGGGCGCGGGCGTGAAAGCCGCTCTCCATGCGCTCGAAGCCGCGGTCGTCGACCGTCCAGCCGGCGGCTGCCTCGGCGCCCAGCGGCCGCCACAGCTCGCGCTCGAGATAGCCGGCTACGTCGAGGCCGGTCGCCCGGCGCAGGACGAGGCCGAGCAGCGGCGGGTTGAAGTTGTTGTACTGGAAGCCGCCGGGCGGCGAGGCGACCACCGTCCGTTCGAGCAGCACCGATTCGAGGTCTGGGTGGTAGTAGATCAGCGGGTTGTCGGCGGTGAAGAACGGAAACTCCACCTCTGACGAGTAGCGGATGCCCGAGACCATGTCGAGCAGCTGGGCGACGGTGATGCGGTCGAAACGCTGGTCGCGGCGGGCGAGCTCGGGCAGGTAGCGTGTGACCGGCGCGCTGGCCTCCACCAGGCCGTCCCGTACCGCCACCCCCACCAGGGCGGAGGTCACCGATTTCGAGATCGAGAAGCTGTTCTGGAGGCTGGAGCGGTCGTAACCGCGCAGATAGCGTTCCGCCACCAGCCGGCCGCGATGGACGACCAGCAGGGCGGTGGTCTCGGTCTCGTCGAGCCAGCGATCGAAGCTCTCGATGTCCGGATGCTCCTCGAACAGCGCCGGCAGGCCGGGATCGAGAGCTTCGCTCAGCCGACTGGGCGCCTCGGGGGCCGCGACCAGCCGGGCCGGGAACCGGTGGATGTCCTCGAAGTCGGCGTCCCGGTAGGCCATCACCCGGTAGACGTAGGGCAGCGGATAGCGCAGGTGGAGCGCAAGCAGGGCGAGCGCCAGGGCGGCCAGCCCGGCGGCGGCTACGAGGCGGAATCTGGAGCGGCTTGCCGGCATCGGACCGTACTGTTTCGACCGCCCGGCGGCGCAAACGGTTGCAGGCTCCGGCCGCCGCCACCCCCGCGGCGGGCGCGGCGCCAAGAGCGCCGCCAACGCCACGTGGTCGGCATCTACGGCAGGGGCCCCCCCGCACCCCGCTCCCGGAGGCCGGTCGTCATAGGGTGGCCCGGCGCGCTCAGCACACCTACCGGCGCTGGTTGGCAGCCGGGGCGTCGACCCTCGGCAGCGGGTAGGTGTTGCCGCCGGTCGTCCAGTCGAGCCGGCTGACCCGGCCGTCCTCACCGAGCACCACCGTGATCTCGGCGTAGTCCTGGGGCGAGAACAGCGTCCGCTCGCCGGTCGGGATGAGCAGCCATTCGTCCATCAGCACCCGGCCGTCCACAACCCGCAGCTCGAGGTTCCTGCCCGGCCGCAGCTCGTAGAGTCCCTGGTAGCCGCGCAGCAGCTCCAGAGCCACGTCGGCGGCCACGGCCCGCACCGGCGCCGGCGTCGGCACCTCCTCCCCGGCCGCGATCCCAGGTACCGCCTGGCGGATGCGGTCGAGCGCTCCCGAGGTGAGGTTACTGGCCAGGCTGACCGTGATGCCGCTTTCCGCGTCGTGGTCGATGAACGCCCGGTAGCCGTGGGCGGCGCCGTTCCAGCTCACGCCGCCGTTGTCGCGCACCAGCAGCTCCCTCGCCCGCTCTCCCAGCTTGCCGGCCAGCAGCGCCCGCTCGAGCGCCAGCAGGTCGCGCGGCGTCGAGTAGACCGAGCCGGCGCCCACCAGGTAGGAGATGTCCGCCGGCGGCGCGTTGCGCAGCCCGCGGGTGTCGAACGAGTAGCTCGCCGCCCGCCGCTCGAGGATCGCGCGCGTGCCGGCGTCGGAGGTGTCGCTCATGCCAGCCGGCTCCAGCACGTGCTCGGCCAGCAGCTCGGCGTACGGCTTGCCGCCGGCCAGCTCCAGCACACGCGCCAGCACCGAGAAGCCGGCCGAGCTGTAGACGCTGTCCGAGCCCGGCTCGAACACCAGCTGGCGCCGGGCGGCCAGCTCCACCATGCTGGCGGGCGTCTGCGGCCGCGTCTCGTCGAGCGGCTCGGTCACGCGGTGCGGCAGGCCCGAGCTGTGGCGCAGCAGGTGGCCGACCGCGATCTCGCTGCCGCGGGGGAAGTCGGGGAAGTACCCGGCCAGCGTGTCATCCAGCGACAGCCGCTCCGCCTCGAGCAGGCGGGCCAGGATGACGATCGTCATCGGCTTGTTGATCGAGCCGACACAGTACCGGGTGCGGGGTGTGTTGGGCACCGCGTGCTCGCGGTTGGCCAGACCGAACGATTTCTCGTAGACGACCTCGCCCCGGCGCGCGACCAGCAGCGTCCCCGACAGGTGCCCGATGTCGAGATACGGCTCCAGGTAGCGGTCGATGCGCTCTGCCAGAGGCGCCTCCACCGGGGCCTGCGCGGCATGCACCGCGCCGGCCATGACGGCCACGACGACGAGACAGGCGAAACGGCTGGCGGAGCTCTTGGGCTGCATCGACACCCCCTGAAACGGTATCCGGCTGGAGGTTAACCCATCCGCCGTACCCGTTCGCGCCGCGGTCGCCGGCGCGGTAAGGTCGCCGCCGATGACGCTAACCGAGCCGACACGGCCAACGGCCCGGCCGCGGGCGTGGCTGGCGGGCGGCTGCGCGCTCGCTCTGCTCGCAGCCTGCGCCGGCGAGCCGCCGCGGGGCACGCTGCTGCGCGAGGTCACGATCGTGGATCTGGCCGCCGCGCCGCGCACCGGCCAGTCGATCCGTATCGAGGACGGCCGGATCGCGGCGATCGGGCCGGTGGCCGAGATGGACCAGCCCGCCGGCGAGGTGATCGAGGGCGGCGGCCGGTTTGTCCTGCCCGGGCTGATCGACGCCCACGTGCACGTCGATCACCCCGACGAGCTCGAGCTCTACCCGGCCTACGGCGTGACCTCGGTGCTGGTGCTGCGGGGGGTGCCGCACCATCTGCGCTGGCGCGACGAGATCCGCGCCGGCGAGCGGTTCGGCCCGGGCCTCTACCTCACCGGCGACTACCTGGACGGCTACCCCGCGTGGATGGAGCCGATGGTGGCCCTCGACGGGGTCGAGCCGGCCCGCGCTGCCGTCCGGCGCCAGGTCGAGGCCGGCTACGACTTCATCAAGGTCTTCACCAGCCTGACCGCCGAGCAGCTCAGCGTCGTCACCGACGAGGCCCGCGCTCTCGGGGTGTGCGTCGTCGGGCACGGCGGCAAGAACTACCCGCTCGACCACCTGATCGCTGCCGGCCAGGCCAACCTGGCGCACGGCCAGGACCTCATCCGGTGGTACCTCGAAGGCCACGACGACGAGGCCGGCATCGAGCGGGTGGTCGCCCAGCTCGCCGCCTCGGACCTCACCGTCACGCCCAACTTCGCTTTCACCGACGCCCTGCTGCGCCAGGGCCGGGATCTCGACGCGGTGCTGGCGACCGCCGAGGCGCGCCGGCTCCACCCCGCCATCCTGCAGCCGTTCCGGCGCGCCAACAACCGCTACGTCCGGAACGCCGAGGAGTGGGTGCCGAGCGTCGCCGAGCGCTTCGAGATTGAGCAGCGGATCACCCGCCAGCTGCACGAGGCCGGGGTGACGCTGCTGGCCGGTACCGACGCCTCGACCGCCGCGGTCTTCCCCGGCGACTCCCTGCTCACCGAGGTCGAGCTGTTGGTGGCAGCCGGGCTGACGCCGGCCGCCGCCCTGCGGGCGGCGACGGTCGACGCCGGGCGGTTCTTCGAGCACTGCCTGGGGCCGGAGGCGCGGGTGGGCCGACTCGAGCCGGGCTACGAGGCCGACCTGCTCGTTCTCGACCGCGATCCGCTCGACGACGTCGCCGCCCTGCGCCACCCCGCCGCGGTGATGCTCGACGGCCGCTGGCTGCCGCGCTCCGAGCTCGACGCCAGGCTGGCCGAGCTCGAGCGCGACTACGTCGGGCTCGGCGAACAGGTGATCGCACTCGAGCAGGCTCTTTTCTCGGGCGAGGTGGCGGCGGCGCGCGCGATCTTCGACCGGGTGCGCGGCGAGCGCCCGGGCGAGCTCCTGTTCAGCCAGTACACGCCGTTCTTCGTCGGCTACGGCTTCCTCTACGGCGAGGACGGCTTCAACACCGACCCCGGACGGCTGGCGGCGGCGCTCGCGCTCTACGAGATGTACGCCGAAACCTACCCCGACTACCACAGCGCGCATTACATGCTGGCGCTCGCCCGGCGCGCCAACGGCGACCTCGCCGGCGCCCGCTCGAGCCTCGAGCGAGCGCTCGAGATCCACCCCGAGTACGTCAAGGCCCACCAGCAGCTGAGCGAGCTGGCGGAAAGCGGCTAGCCGGGCACGCCCGCCGGCACCGCCACGCCACCGCCTTCCGCCGCCAGGCCCCGGCGCTCAGACGCCCGGTCGGGCGCCGAGGTGCGCGCGGTAGAGGGCCGAGCTCAGGTACTTCATGCCCGAGTCGCACATCAGGGTCACGACCGTTGCACGGGGGGCAAGGCGCTCGGCGAGCCGCAGCGCGGCGACGACGTTGGCGCCGGTCGAGGTGCCGGCGAACAGCCCTTCCTCGCGCGCCAGGCGCACGGCCATGGCGACGGCCTGGTCGGTCGAGACCCGCTCGATCCCATCCGCCAGGCCTTCCCGCCACAGCGGCACCACGAAGCCGGCGCCGACCCCGTCGATCTTGTGCGCCCCGCTCGGGCCCCCCGACAGGACGGCCGACTCGGCCGGCTCGACCGCCACCAGCCGCACGCCGTCGTTCCTGCGCCGCAGCGCCTCACCGGTACCGCGTAGCGAGCCGCTGGTGCCGACGCTCTGGACGAAGCCGTCGATCCGGCCCTCGGTCTGTCGCCAGATCTCGTCCGCCAGCCGCTCGTAGGCGCCCAGCTGATCGACGTTGTTCAGCTGATCGGTCCAGTAGCTGGCGGGCTCGTCGGCCAGCGCGCTGGCCGCCTCGATCATCGCTCGCGTCAGCTCGCGAGTCATCCGCCCGCCGTCGCTGGGCACGATCTCGAGCCGCGCCCCGAGCAGCTCCATGTGATCGAGCTTCTCGCGCGAGAAGGCGTCGGAGGTGACGATGCGCAGCGGGTAGCCCTTGACCGCGCACACCAGCGCCAGAGACACGCCGGTGCTGCCGCCGGTGTACTCGACGACCGAGCCACCGGGACGCAGCCGCCCGTCGGCCTCGGCCGCCTCCACCATCGCCAGCGCCATGCGGTCCTTCATGCTGCCGGTCGGGTTGGCGGATTCGAGCTTGAGCAGCAGCCGCGCTCCGCTGGACGGCACGATCCTGCGCAGCGCCACCAGCGGCGTGTCGCCGATGGCGTCGAGGATGTCGCTGTGTAGCGCTGTCACGGGGCGAAGCGCCCTCCGGCACCGCGGTCTGGGAGCGTCGGATGATGCTACCCGAACCGGTGGCGCCGAAAAGGAGGCGCCAGGTGCTCCCTCGAGCCGGGTCTTGACAAACATTTAGTCGTTTAGCTAATCTTCGAACTCATGAACAGGGTCTTCAAGGCGCTGGCCGACCCGACCCGCCGCCGGGTGCTCGAGCTGCTGCGCCAGCGGCCGATGCCGGCGGGCGAGCTGGCCGAGCACTTCCCGGTCTCCAAACCGACCATGTCGGCCCACTTTGCGGTGCTGCGCGAGGCCGGCCTGGTGGAGAGCGAGCGCCACGGCAAGACCATCCTCTACCGAATCCGCATGTCGGTGCTCGAAGACGCCCTGCTGGGATTCGCCCAGCTGTTCGGGCTGGCGCAACCGCCCGACGGCGCGGCGGACCGAGAGCCCTCGACTGGAAAGGAACGAACAAACCGATGACCATTCGCAACGCCCTCATCCTGGCCGGCCTGATGCTGGCCTTCGCCATCGGCCTGGCCTGGGCCAACAACGCCGGCCACCTCTCCGAAGAGACCTCCCGCCGCGCCAGCCAGGTTCTGGCCGGGCTGGTGGTGGTCTACTTCGCCAACCTGGTCCCCAAGTCTCTGGAGCCGCTGCTCGCCGGCTGCGAGCCGTCGCGCGCGCAGGCGATGCAGCGGTTCGGCGGCTGGACCCTGGTGCTCGGCGGCCTGGGCTACTCCGTGGCCTGGCTGGTGGCGCCGCTCGAGGTCGCCAAGCCGGCGGCGATCGCGATCCTCGCCACCGCGCTGGTCCTGGTGGTCGGCCGCTGCGCCTGGACCGTAATGACGCGCCGGCGCGAACGGCCTCCGGCCTAGCCACGGGCGCCGGTCGGCGGCCAGGCACCGGCGGCGGCGTCAGCCGCCGTTTCCCGCCTCAGGCGCGGCGTGGCTGTGGGCGGAGCGAGCCGCGTGGGCGACAGCCCGGCTACCTGCCACCGAAAGACCCGGTTCGCGAAAGGCAGCCGCTACCGCCCGCTACCCGGATCGACGAGCCGGTAGCGCGTCAGCTCCCGCACGCTGCCGTTGAACAGGTCGAGGTCGACCTCGCCGTCGATACCGGGCACGCTGCCGCCATCGGTGTGCTGCCAGAGAGTCCAGCGGTCCCAGCCGTCGGGCAGCGCCGGACCGTCCGCGTCGTAGTCGGCGACCCACAGCGGATAGGCGCCGAACGAGCCGTCCATGTGCTCGTTCCAGAAGTCCGGGTCGGTGTAGAGGATCGGCTCGACCCCGTAGTGGGCCTCGAGCAGCTCGAGATAGGTGTGGAGGTCGGCCACCAGGCCGGCCGGCGGCGAGCCGCGCAGCAGGCTGGCGTGTTCGATGTCGACCATCGGCGCCAGGTCGCCTGGCTCGAGGGTCACCAGCCGGGTGAACGCCGCGGCCTGGGCCGCCGGCGGGTCGTCGGCGACGTAGAAGGCGTAGGCGCCGCGAACCACCCCGGCCTCTTTCATGCCCTGCCAGTTGGCGGCAAACCGCGAGTCGACGAGCGTCTCGCCTTCGAGCGCACGGGCGAAAGCGAGGACCACGCCCGATTCCCGCACGGCTTGCCAGTCGATCTCACCCTGGAACTGCGAGACGTCGACGCCGTGCAGGCGCGCGCCCTGCACGGTCTCCTCCGCCGCCGGCGGCGCCGATCGCTCTTCGCCCTCGGCGCTCCAGGCCACCAGCAGCAGCAAGCCCGCACCGAGGCCGAGCCTCCCAACGAGGTTTCGAAGGCCGTGTTCCATGAGCAGAGTTCTCCCCGAGTCCTGGCCCGCCGCCGACACGGGCGTCGCGCCGGCGGCGCCGCGACGATAGCAGCAGGACCCCACGCGCCCCCGCCGGCAGGTGAAGCCCGGCGCTGTGGACGCGTTTGACTCCCTCACACCGAGCCTCTACCATGCCTGTCAGTTTCCAGGTCTCACCAGAGCCTTCAGAAGGGAGGCAGCGATGACGGGAGCTTCCCGGTTCGGCCGGCTGGCCGCGGTGGCGGGCTCGTTGATCCTCGCGGTGCCGCTCACGGCATGCGCGATCCACACGTCGCAAAGGGGCAGCGGGCGCGTCGAGGCGCGACCGAACCCCTTCGAGGTCACCCCAGCCGAGGCGGCAGCCGCGGCCGAGCTGGCCGAGAAGGCGATCGTCGATCGCGAGCTGCGGGGCGCCGGTCCCTTCTACCTGGTGGCGACGGAGGTCGTGCGCGACAAGGCGGCCGAAGAGGAGGGCGGTGGCCAGCGCGCCATCCTCACGACCCACTACCGCTACCAGGGTGACCTGACGATCCGCACCCGCGTCGATCTGCGACGGTCCGAGGTCGTGGCGGTCGACGCGCTCGTCGGCGTGCCGGCGCCGCTGGCCCAAGAGGAGCTCGACCGAGCACGGGACCTGGCGTTCGCGGATCCGGCAGTCCGGCGAGCGCTCGGCGAGCAGCTCGGCGCCGTCCGCGTCGAGCCGCTGGTGGTCCGCACCGCCGACGAGGAGGACCCCTTCTACGGCCGCCGCCTCGTGAGGCTGCTGTTCAAGACCGCCACGGGCTATCTGCGGCAGCCGATCGTGCTGGTGGACCTGTCCGGCGAGAAGGTCATCGTCGAGGCCCCTCCGGCGACTCGACCTGTCGACTACCCCGAACCCGAAGGATAGGGAGGCGTGACGATGAGAACGACCGCGCTGCTCGCCCTGCTGCCGCTGACCTTGGCCGCCTCCGCCTGCACCACCGTCGTCTGCTGCTCCGAGTCCACGCCGCAGCCGGCAGGCGGAAGCGCCTTCGAGGTGGTTCAGGAGTTCCCTTCCGGGGGACCGGCCGAGACCGCGTGGCGCGTCCGCTACGGCCACGCCACCGCCAAGGGGTTGTTCATCACCGGGGCGTGGTTCAAGCGAAGCCCGGCCGATCCCTGGATGCGCGTTCTCTACGACGTGCGTCTGGCCGACATCTTCGTGCCCTACCACCCCGGCTCACCGCGCTACTACGACCTGACCGGATTCAGCTTTCCGCTGGTTCCGGCGACCGAGGCCGACGCCGGTTGCTGCGGGAAGATCCTCGACGGCTTCGTGATCAAGGAGGTGAGGGACCGTGGCGTCCTGTGGAAGGACGACACGGCGGTGCGGCGGGGCGAGGAGCTGGTGCTGTGGGCAACGCTCGACTCCGCCAACTACAACTACATCATGCAGTACGGCTTCCGCGACGACGGCACGATCGCCCTGCGCCTCGGCGCCACCGCCGCCAACCTGCCCGGCATGGAGCAGACCGCGCACATGCACAACGGGCTGTGGCGCATCGACATGGACCTCGCGGGCGCCGCCCACGACACGGCGCTGGTGGCCAGTCACGTCGAATCGACCGGCAGCCCGGTGGCCTCCGACGGCTTCCTGCTGTTCGGCAACGGCGTCGAGGGGGCGGAGGACTGGAACGACCTGGCCTTCACCGAGATCAGGGTCTACGACACCCAGCGGCAGAACGCGCAGGGGCGCAACATCGCCTACGACCTGCGACCGGTGCGGATGGGCACGCCCCGGCACCAGGAGTCTTTCGCCCACCACGACTTCTGGGTGACCCGCTACCGCGCCGGCGAAGATCTCTACGCCCAGCTGCCCAGCTACGCCAACGGCGAGACGATCTCCGACCGCGACATCGTCCTGTGGCACATCTCGCCGCTCCACCACCTGCCACGCTCCGAGGACGGGCGAGAGGTGAGCGGAGTCTGGCAGGGAGTGGCGCTGACCATGTGGGGCGGCCTCGACCTGCGACCGCGCGATCTGTTCGACGAGACGCCGCTGCATCCGTGAGCGGCAGCAGCTCGAGACCGCCGCCTCAGCCGCGGCGATCGAGCCGGAAGTTCACCAGCCGCACTACGTACTCCATGAACGGCGCGGTGAAGAAGTCGCCGTGGCTCGGGATGATGCTCGCGTCGACCTGGACGACCATCGCCGCCGGCAGGTCCGGCGCCGGCGTGGCGGGCCCGGCACACTCCAGCTCCCGGCTCTCGGTCCGCCAGTCGTGCTCGCACAGGACCATCCGGTACCACGGCTCGCGGTCCCGGTACACCGTTGCCGCCCGGTAGTTGAAGAGCTCGCGGGCCGCTCGCGCCGCCGGCGGCACCCGCTCGACTCCCCGCGTGATCGTCTGGCCGCTGCGCCGGATGCTCTCGCGGTCGCCTTCGAGCGGAGCCAACCGCAGCCGGTGGGTGATGAAGCGATCGTAGTTGGGCGCGGTGGTGACGAACCGGCCGAAGTCCGTCGGGCCGCCGGCTTCGAACGAGAACGCGGCGCCGACCGGGTAGACGGTCTGCGTCACCCGATCGGCGACCGACGCCAGCAGGACCAGCGGCGCGCTCGCGCCGGCAAGACCGCGCGACGCCTGGTGGAGGTCCTGGTACTGCTCGGCAGAGAACGCGGGGTTGATCAGCAGCACCAGGTCGCCGAGATACGGCGCCTGGCCCGGGCTCGCCCGGTCGGCCTCCAGCGCCCGCCGGGTAGCCCCGAAGATCGCGCGCGCTCCCATGCTGTGGCCGGCGACGATCAGCGCGCTCCTGTCGCTCGGGCGGCGCCTGCCGGCGGAGCTCTCGGCCGTCGCCTGCGCCAACCGCTCGAGCGTCCGCTGGAGATCGCCGCCGTCCCGACCCAGGCGGTCGGCCACCGCCAGCCGGTTCCAGAACGTCGTCACCGAGTTCGCCAGCTGCGAGCCGTACAGGCTGCCCCGCCACGCCAGATAGACGCCGACGACCGCGCGCTGGCGGCTGGCCACGCCGCCCTTGGACTGTGCCTCCATCACGGCGGTGGCTTCCACCAGCTCCCGGAACCTGGCGATGTTGTCGTCTCCCGGCTGGCCCGAGTGCTGCCAGCCGTGCATCAGCACCGACACCAGCGCGCCGCTGCCGGCCGCCGTGCCCTCGACCAGCCCGACCAGCTCGTCGACCTGCCGGCGATCGAGCAGCCGGCCGTCGTCGCCGAACTCCACGAACGCCAGCCGGTAGCCGCAGCTCGCCGGAGCCGCTTCACCGCACGGGTAGCGGGCGATGGGCTGCCCGAGCGTGACCCCGCGGGGCCGCTCGTCGAGCCGCCTGCCACCCAGCTCGACCTCGGTCAGATCCAGCCTCCAGCGCAGCCCGTCCCGCCCTCCTCCGCCGCCGCAGGCCGCCGCTGGGACCACGATCTCGTCGAGCAGCCGTCGGGTCTCCTCGCCGAAGCCGGCGAGCTGGTCGCGCGGCATGCCGACGCTGAGCTCGAACGAGGAGTCCGCCGCCCTTCCTCTCTTCACGACGCACGCCGAGAGCGGCTGCCCGCCCTCGGCACCCGCCTCGAGGTCGATCCTCGTGTCCGCCTCTGCGAGCACCGAGGCGACCTCCAGGATCGACCGCGCCAACCGCTGCGAGTCGCCGTCCGCCGCCGGCGGTAGCCGCGCGCCTCGCTCCGCACCGCCGACCAGCGCGGCGCCGCCCACCGTCAGCTCGGCGCGCAGCGACCCCATCGGCGGCAGCCCCTCCGGCGCCGCGCAGCCAGGCAGCGGCGCGAGATCGGCGCGGAGCCGGAGGTGCTCACCACCGGCCAGCTCGGCGCGCACCGCCGTCAAGCTCACCCGGCAGTCGCCGCCAACCTCGACATCGGCCAGCTCGAGACGCGCATCGCGCAGCGCGAGCGACGGCAGCCCGAGGGCGAGATCCAGGCAGACGTCGGAGGCCTGGCCGCCCCCCGTCGAGGTCGCCAGCCGCTCGGCCTCGAACCGCACGCCCGGCCATACCGTCGGGGATCCGTCGCAGCTGCGCCGCACGAAGCGGGAGGTGACGGTCGCGTCGTGCACCTCGAGCCGGTGCTCGCCGCGGGCCACCCGCAGCTCGCCGATCCGCAAAGCGCCCGGCAGCCACGAGCGCCGCGCATCGGTCACCGTTCCCAGCTCGCGCAGCCCCGACCGGATCCTGGCGTCGACCACCAGCTGCGCGCCCAGCACGATCAGCGCCGTCAGGCCAGCGCCCCACCAAACGAGTCGACTCAACGCCGCTCCTCCCGCCGCGTGGAGATCCTACTCCAGTCGGCCGTCCGGTGCCGGTCGGCCCGCGAGGTCCTTCGCCATCACGCAGCCGGTCGCCAGCAGCTGGAACAGCAGGGCCAGGCTCCCCAGCGAAGCGATCCGGGAGCTCAACTCGAGCGCCTCACGCAGCGCCTGGTCGCGGGCCGATGCGGCGGCGCGCAGGGCGTCTCCCGACCGGGCCCCCAAGCAGGTGCCACCCGAGTATCTCGGCGTTGCCGCGCGGCGGCTGCGCCGACTCCCGAGTCATGCCAATGTGGGGCCCCCGCACCGCCCGGCACGGAGTAGGGGCCCTTGTGTAGGATCTCGAGCCGCACCCGCGGTGTGGCTGGCACATGCGGATTCTCAGAGACGATCTGAACGACGGCCGGGTTGCCGAGCTGCTGCGGCAGCATCTCGAGGAGATGCGCCGCATCACGCCGCCGGAGAGCGTCCACGCGCTCGACCTCGAAGCGCTGCGCTCCCCCGACATCACCTTCTGGTCCGCCTGGGAGGGCGACGAGCTGGTCGGCTGCGGGGCGCTCAAGGAGCTGGACGCGAGGACCGGTGAGATCAAGTCGATGCGCACCGTCGAGGCGCATCGGCGGCGCGGAATCGCCTCCAGGATCCTCGAGCACCTGATCCAGGAGGCCAAGCGTCGCGGCTACCAGCGGCTGCACCTCGAGACCGCCGCCCTGCCCGAGTTCGCTCCGGCGCGCGCCCTCTACCGCCAGCACGGCTTCCGCGAGCGGGGACCGTTCGGCGACTACCGGGACGACCCGAACACCGTCTTCCTGACGAGGAGGATCCGGTAGTCCCTGCCCCCCGGCCAAGGTCAGCCCGCGACGTCCTTCGCCATCACGCAGCCGGTCGCCAGCAGCTGGAACAGCAGCGCCAGGCTCCCCAGCGAGGCGATCCGGGAGCTCAGCTCGAGCGCCTCACGCAGCGCTCTGTCGCGCGCCGAAGCAGCGGCGCGCAGGGCGTCTCCCGACCGGGCCACGACCTCCCGGTCGATCCGCTCGAGCTGTGCGAGGTCCCTCGCCTCAGGCGTGTCCGGGACGGCGGCGGCGCCCCCGAGCAACAGCTCGGCGAGCTTCAGCGCGGCCCTGCCCGCCTCGGTCCGCGGCTCGGGGTCGTCCCGCGGCTCGGCGTCCTCGCCCTTCTCACCGCCCGCGCCCGGCAGCCGGGCGGCGTGGCCGGCGAGAGACCCCTCGCACGCCGCCAGCGCGGTGGCGAACTCTTCCGCCGCCCGGGCGAACGAGTCGGCGGACGTTCCGGCCAGCAGCCTCCTGAAGTTGAGGTTCCTGCCGCGGCCCGGGGAGCGGAGGTGGCCGAGCTCCGCATCGTAGGCGGCCAGCGCGTTGCGCTTGGCCTCCTCGTAGCGAAACGCCTCCTCTCGCAGCGGGGAGCAGGTCTCGGTGATCCCGCTGGCGGCTCGCGACAGGTCGTCGCGGCGCTCGGTGTACCGGGTGTTGGCCACCCACGAGATGCCCATGGCGACCAGGGACAGCACCGCGGCCGCGCCGATGCAGAGCCTCTTGAACACAGTTCGACCTCCTTGGAAGGACCGATCTTGGCACAACGCGACAGTCGGAGCGTCCACCACGGAGGGCGCACGCCGGGGCCGCCAGCACCCCGCGCCGGGGGTCGTCCACGCGAGGGCTCGGCGCCCTGGTCGGCCACGGCGAGCCCTTCGGCAGGCGTGACGCCGCAACTCAGGCATCGCGCCCCCCGGAATCGGGTACCCGACCGATAGGCGGCCCGCTTCGCCGCCGCTACCCTTGCGCTCGACGGACCGGAACGCGCCGCCTCGTTGCGCCGCGCCCCGGCCCGGAGCGGAAGCCGACGGCCGCCGCCCCGGGGGGCACGGACGGCGAGCGGTACAACTCGATGCCACGCTCAGGACGCCAGCGACGACCCCGCACCCGTTCGGAGAAGCCGCAGGGTGCGCCGTCGGCGCGCGCCTTCGCCGCCCCCGACGCCGCCGGTGCAGTGGCGCCGCCAGGAGGCCCCGCCGGGGCCCGGAGGAACGCTCCCGCGCCGGAGCGACTGCCGGCGGCAGTCGACCCGAAGACCCCGCGTCTCCCACCGCTCGGCTGGCAGGCCCCGCTCGCCAAGGAACCGGCATCGCCGCAGCGCGCAGCGGCGCGGCAGAGCCCCGCGCCCGCGCTGCCGGCGCCGCCGGCCCCGATCGCGCAGCGCGTCAAGGACGAGGGCAAGCGGGCGGAGACCGACGTCCGGATGGACGAGCTCGTCGCCGAGACCTCCGAGATCCTGAAATTCCTGCAGCAGCGGGGCGAGGAGTGGGCGACGGTCTACGCCCTCAAGGGCAAGGAGAAGGCCGAGGAGCAGGCCAAGGACTGGATGTCAGGCAAGGACACCGACTACGTCGCCAAGATCCGGCGCAAGGTGCTCAAGACCTACTGGGACTCGCTATCCACCGAGGAGAAGCTGCAGATGGTCGGCGAGGCGGCCGACCTGGCGCTGGCAGGGGCGAGACAGGTCCTCGAGGCGCTGCCCGCCCTGAGCTCGGGGGGTTCGGGCAGGCGGGAAAAGACCTCGGACAAGCCCAAGCGAGATCAGCCGAGCAGGTCGGGAGGCCTCGGTCTGCCGAGCCCACCGAGCGCCTCGTGGCTCAACCAGCTCACTCTCGAGGACATGCAGACCCTGTACAAGGCCTACCAGAAGAAAAGAGAGGTCTCGGCCAAGATCGAGGAGATCCAGGCGAAGGTGGTGGAAGAGGCCGGCAAGCTGGGGGAGTCGGTCGGCAAGACCGTCGGCTCGATGCGCGACGAGGCCGACTTCGTCAAGCGCTGCAACGAGCGCAAGCAGGAGTTCATGGTGGCGAGGAAGCGCTACCAGCTCCTCAAGAGCGCGATCGAGGCCAACGAGGACGAGAGCCGCTACAGCGACGAGCTGGAGGCGTTGCGTCAAGCGTTGGCGCAGCCGCTCAACGCTCCCGCCATGGTCTATCACGTGGATCTCAACGAGGAGGGTCGGTTCAAGTTCCGCGAGTGGTGCGCCATCGCCAGGGACAACCTCGCACCGGCCCGCTTCAAGCGGAAGGCGGTCGGAATGGTCGAGCGCGGGGTCACGCTGGTGACGACGCTGGGAGGCCTGCTCGGCCCCTCACAGCAGGAACAGCAGGAGCGGCTCGACCGAGCCAGGAACGAGCTGGTCGTGGTGGTGACCGGGGTGGTGCGGAAGGACTGGAGCAGCCTCGCCAAGGGACTGTTCGTTTCGACGCCCGCGGGCGTCAAGAAGGTCAAGACCAAGATCACCGCCAAGGGGCTGTCGGACGAGGACAAGCTCCAGCAGGCCCAGCTGGCAGCGGCCGAAGCGGCCGCCAAGGAGAGCAAGAACCGCGCTCCGGTGACGCAGATCTTCTACGACGCTCTGGCCGGTTTGAAGCTCGACGACCCGGCCAGCCTGGCGCGCTCCAAGTCGATCCTCCAGGAGCTCGAGGGGGAGCTGGGCTGACGGCCGGGTCGGGAGCTCCCGACGCCTACGCCCTCGCACCCCGTACCGCGCCGCGCCGCGGATAGAAGCTGCCTCCCCTCCCGGCCACCTCACGCAAGCGCGCCGGCGGCTCGAAGACCGCCCCGTGCCGCCCGGCCAGCCGCTCCAGGCTGTCGACCGCCGTCGCGGCGCCCAGCGCATCGAGATGGCGGAACGGCCCGCCGGTGAACGGCGGGTAGCCGAGGCCGAGGACCGCACCGACGTCGCCGTCGCGCGGCGCCTCCAGGATGCCCTCCTCGAGGCAGCGCACAGCCTCGGCGGTCATGGCGAGCTGGAGCCGCTCGCCGGCGGCGGCGCGGTCGAGCGGCCGCGCGGCGCGCTCGGCGGCCAGCAGCGCGCGGACGCCCGGGTCGGGGCGTTTCTTCTTGCCCGAGTAGTCGTAGAAGCCGCGCCCGGCCTTCCTGCCCAGCCGGCCCTCCTCCACCAGCCGCCCGAGCCCCTCGGGGCCCGGCATGCGGTCGGGGAAGGCGGCGGCCATGGTGCGCGAAGCGTGGGCGGCGACGTCGATGCCGACCTCGTCGAGCAGCTCGAGCGGCCCCACCGGGAAGCCGGCGGCGCGGGCGGCGGCGTCGACCTCGGCCACCTCGGCGCCCTCCAGCAGCAACGCGGCGCCCTGCGCCAGATACGGCGACAGGATGCGCGAGGTGTAGAAGCCGGGGCCGTCGTGGACCACGATCGGAGTCTTGCCGAGCCGGGTGGCGAGCGCCAGAGCGAAGCCGACGGCCTCGTCCGAGCTCCCCGGGTGGCGGATGATCTCGACCAGCGGCATGCGGTGGACGGGCGAGAAGAAGTGGACGCCGACGAACCGCTCGGGGCGCGCCAGGCCCTCGGCCAGCCGGGTGATCGGGAGGGTGGAGGTGTTCGAACCGAGCACCGCGCCCTCGCCCAGCCGGCCCTCCACTTCGGCCAGCAGCGGCCGCTTGACCGCCTCGTCCTCGACCACCGCCTCGACCACCAGGTCGGCGGCCTCGAAGCCGTCGAGCGAGGTGCCGCCGGCGATCCGCGCGATCGCCTCGCGCGCCGCCTCGGGGCCGAGCTTGCCGCGCCGCTCGAGCGAGGCGAACCGGTGGCGGCAGAAGCCCAGCCCCCGCTCGAGGGCCTCCGGGCTCGCATCCATCATCACCACCCGCAGGCCGGCGCGGGCGGCGGCGGCGGCCACCCCGGAGCCCATGAAGCCGGCACCCAGGACGCCGACCGTGCCCACCGCCTGGCGCCACTCGTTGTCGTTGCCGGCCAGCTCGCGGGTGGCCAGGAACAGCTCGATCAGCCGCCGCGACACGTCCGACACCAGCAGCTCGCCCAGCCCGCGGGCCTCGGCGGCGAGCGCCGCCCGCCGGCCGCGCGCGTAGCCGGTCTCGACGGCTTCGAGCGCGCGCAGCGGCGCCGGGTAGCGGCCGCGCGTCCGCGCCACGACCCGCTTGCGGGCAGCGCCGAAAAACAGCTTGCGGCCGATCGGGTTGCCGCCGAGCAGCCGGTCGGCGAGCGCCATCGAGCTCCTGCGCCGGCCGCGCGCCAGCCACCGCTCGGCCTCGGCGCCCAGCTCGTCGGGCGCCACCACCGCGTCGAGGAGCCCGGCGGCCAGCGCCTGGCGGGCGTTCAACCGCCGGCCGGAGAGGATCATCTCGACGCCGCGCCTGAGCCCCACCGTGCGCGGCAGCCGCCAGGTGCCGCCGAGCGCCGGCAGCAGTCCGAGCTGGGTCTCGGGCAGCCCGAGCACGGTCGAGGGCGCGTCGGCGGCCACCCGCCAGTCACAGGCCAGCGCCAGCTCGAGCCCGCCGCCCAGCGCGGCGCCGCGGACGGCCGCCACCTTGGGGCAGTCGAGCTCGGCGAAGCGCTCGACCAGCTCCTGACCGCCCTCGATCAGCTGGCGCGCGGCGTCGGCGGTGTCGAGCCGCTGGAACTCCTCGAGGTCGGCGCCGGCCAGGAAGTTGTCCGGCTTGGCCGACCGCACCAGGATGCCGCGCGCGGGCGGCGCCGCCTCGGCCGCCTCGAGCAGCCGGGCGAACGCCGCCAGGGCGGGCGAGCCGAGGGTGTTGACCGGCCGCTCGGGGTCGTCGAGGGTGACGACGGTGGTTCCGTTCAGCTCTTCGATCTCGAGACCCAGCGCCATAGCGTTCCTTTCAGGGTGTGGCGGCGCCCGATGCCGGCGGCGCGGCGGTCGCGGCGGCCGAGCTCCGCCTCGGCGCCGCCCAGCTCGGCGAGCAGCCGCTCGGTGTCTTCCCCCAGCGCCGGCACGCGCTCCGCCGAGCGCGGACGGGAGCCGTCGACCAGCGCCGGGTGGGCCAAGCGCGGCAGACCGTCGGCGGCGGCGGCCACCAGCCGGCGCTCACGAGCTTGCGGATGCGCTCGCGCCTCGCCGGCGCTCAGCACCGGCTCGCCGGGCAGGTCGTGCTCGTCGAACAGCTCGCGCCATTCGGCGGCGGTGCGCCGGCCGATCACCGCAGCCACCCGCTGCCGGCTGTCGCGGTCCCGGCGGTACTGGCGGCCCACCAGATCCCGCCGGCCCACCAGCCGGCAGAACCGCTTCCAGAACCGCGGCTCGAGACAGGCGACGGCGAACCGCCGTCCGTCGCGCGTGCGGTAGAGGCCGTAGCACGGGTAGGCGCCGGTGAGCGGCAGCGGCTCGCCGTCGGCGCGCTCGCCGCCGGCCTCCTCCGCCCAGGCCGCCAGGTTGGCGTGGCCGGCGGCGTCGGCCAGCGCGGCATCGATCACCGCGCCGCGGCCGGTGGCGTGGCGCCGGTGGAGCGCCGCCAGGACCGCGGCGACGGCCGACCAGCCGCCCACCAGGTCGGCCACCGGCACCGCCGGCATGGCGTCGACCGGTGCCAGCGAGCCGGCCAGCGCCTGGTAGCCCAGGTCGTGACCGGCGCGGCCGGCGTGCGGCCCGTCCTGCCCCCAGCCCGAGATCGAGCACACCACCAGCCGGGGATGGCGGCGCGCCAGCTCGGCCGGCGAGCTGCCGACCAGCCGCTCCAGCCCGCCCGGGCGGAGGCTCTCGACGAGCACGTCGGCGCGCGCCAGCAGCCGTTCGAGCACCCGCCGGGCACCCTCCCGCCGCAGGTCGAGGGCCACCGACTCGACGCCGGCCAGCAGCATCGCAGCCAGCGCGCTGGTGCCGCCGCTGAGCGGCGGTGCCTGGCGCACCGGATCGCCCAGCTCGGGCTCCTCGATCTTGACCACCCTCGCCCCCAGGTCGCACAGGACGCGGGCGGCGTAGGGTCCCGGCAGGTGGCGGCTGAGGTCCACCACCAGGAGGCCGGCCAGGGGCTGTGCGCTCATCACGGGACGCGCCGCGCCGGGCCGCGCCGGTGGATCGGGGCCCGGCGGATCCTGCTCGCTACTCGCGCTCCACCACGGTCGCGAAGCCGACGCCGCCGGCGGCGCAGACGGTGGCCAGCCCGAGGTTGAGACCGCGCCGCCTGAGCTCGTAGAGCAGCTGCATCACCACCCGCGCGCCGGTGGCGCCGAACGGGTGGCCGATGGCGATCGAGCCGCCGTTGACGTTGAAGCGGTCGAAGTCGATCTCGCCCAGCGGCCGCGAGCGACCGAGCTCGTGGCGCGCGAACCTGGGCGAGGCGAACGCCTTCATGTTGGACAGGATCTGGGCGGCGAACGCCTCGTGCATCTCGACCAGCTCCATGTCCTCGAGACCCAGGCCGGCGCGCTCGAGCGCCATCGGGGCGGCGTAGGCCGGCCCCTGCAGGAGCTGGCTGCCCGGGTCGAGCGAGGCGTAGGCGAAAGACTTCAGGTAGCCGAGCGGCTCGACACCCAGGCTCTTCGCCTTCTCCTCGCTGGTCAGCAGCACCGCCGAGGCGCCGTCGGTGATCGGGCTCGAGTTGCCGGCGGTGAGGCTGCCGTAACGCCTGTCGAACACCGTCCTGAGGCCGGCCAGAGCCTCCATCGAGCTGTCCGAGCGGATGCCGTTGTCGGCGGTCACCGCCTCGCCGTGACCGGGTGGCGGGAAGACCGGGATCACCTGGTCGGCGAACCGTCCCTCGGCGGTGGCGGCGGCGGCGCGCTGATGGGACAGCAGCGCGATCTCGTCCTGGGCGCGGCGCGAGATGTCGTTCTCCTTGGCCATCTTCTCGGCGCTCTCGCCCATCGACTGGCCGGTGGTGTACTCGGCGATCGCCGGCGGCACCGGCACCAGGTCGCGCGGCCGCACCTTGGACAGCACCGCCAGCCGCTGCCCCATGCTGCGCGCCTTGGAGAACTCCATCAGCCGCTGCGCGGCCGAGCGCGAGTACTGGATCGGCACGTTGCTGAGCGACTCGGCGCCGCCGGCCAGCACCACCGAGGCCTGGCCGGTGAGAATCGCCTCGGCGCCCGAGGTGATGGCGCGGTTGGAGGAGGCGCAGGCCAGATTGACCGTGGTGCCGGGGATGGTCATCGGCAGCGATGCCCGGAACACCACCTCGCGCCCGAGGTTGGGGGCGTGGAGCGCCGGCACCACCACGCCGAAGATCGACAGGTCGATCTCGGCCGGGTCGATCCCGGAGCGCGCCACCAGCTCGGCAGCGGCGGCGCCGGAGAGGTCCACCACGTCCATGTCCTTGAGATCCGTGCCCGCCTTGGCGAACGGCGTGCGGCAGGCGGCGACGATCGCCACCCGGCCGGTCTTGCCGGTGAGGCTCTGGCTGGCGACCCGCGCCACCGCCGGCGCGGCGCCCTCGCCGCGGGTCCAGACGGTGTCGGCGCGCGGCCCGATCTCCTCGGCGGCGCTCGCCTCGTTGGGTGGCGGCAGCGGCGGCGGCGGGGAAGATGGCCCGGCTTCGGTGCTTGGCGCTTCGCTCATCGGACTCGTTCCTTTCCGGGAGGGGCAGGCCGCCGGAGAGGGCGGCCGAAACGACTCTACACCAGTAGCCAGCGGCGGATCGCGGCGCGCGCGGCCGGCGGCGGGCGCCGCCGGCTCGGAGTGCAACCGTTGATACGCTCTTGTCATGGTTGCGACCCCCGCTACGCCCGGTGGCCCGGTAGAGGTGCAGCTACCGCACCCCTCGCCGGCATCCCGCATCCGGCGACTGCTGCTCACCGGGCTGGTGATCCTGGTGCCGGTGGCGCTCACCGGCTTCATCCTCTACCGGCTGTTCCGGTTCATGGACAACATCTTCGCGCCGGTGATCGACCGCGCGATCGGCCTCTACCTGCCGGGGGTGCGCATCCCGGGACTGGGGTTCCTGCTGACCGTGCTGGTGATCCTCGGACTCGGCTGGCTGTCGAGCAACGTCTTCGGCCGCACGGTGATCCAGGGCGTCGAGCGGCTGATCGCCCGCATCCCGGTCGCCAAGTCGATCTACGCCGCCACCAAGGGGATTCTCGAGGCGGTGTCTCGCGACCAGCGGGATGCCTTCAAGCGGGTGGTGCTGGTGGAATACCCGAAAAAGGACATCTTCGCCCTCGGCTTCGTCACCGGCAGCGCTTGCTGGCCGACGGTCCATCCCCGCACCGCCGACTTTTTGCTGGTCTTCCTGCCCACCACCCCCAACCCGACCAGCGGCTTTCTGCTGCTGGTGCCGCGCGACGAGGCGGTGGAGCTGCCGATCACCGTCGAGGAGGGCGTCCGGATGGTGATCTCGGGCGGCATCCTGCTGCCGCCCATAGAGGTCGAGGCGGGCGAGCCGGAGGGCGTCGGCGGCGCCCTGCCCCCGGCATGATTCGTGCTTCGAAAAACCGCGTCATGAACCGCCGGACGACTGCGGCCGTCGCCGCCGCGGCGCTGCTGGTGTCGCTCGCGCCGCCCGCCGGTGCCGACCGGCCGATCGTGGTCGAGAACCGCGAGCTGTTCCTCAAGAGCCAGGAGGCCGCCCAGCAGGCGCTCGAGTACTACGGCGAGCTGGACGACCCGGCCACCCAGCGGCGGCTGACCGAGATCGGCTACCGGCTCGGCGAGCAGTCGCCGTTTCGCAAGATGCCGTTCACCTTCTACCTGGTGGACATGGCCGAGCCCAACGCCTTCGCCCTGCCAGGCGGGCAGATCTTCCTCACCCGCGGCATGCTGGAGCTCGGGCTCGACGACGACATGCTGGCCGGCCTGCTGGGGCACGAGATCGGCCACGTCGTGCTGGAGCACGGCATCCGGATGAAGCGCCGGGCGACGCTGCTCAACGTGCTCAGCCAGGCCGTTCTGGCAGGCGTGATCATCGGCACCTCCAACAGCGGCCGGCGCCAGCCGACCTCGCCCTACGACCCCACCGGCGGCGACCGCCGCAACACCGGTGACGTGATCTACGGCACCGCCGCCGCCGGCGCCCTGGTCAGCGAGCTGCTGCTCAGGAGCTACAGCCGCGAGTACGAGGACGAGGCCGACGACGAGGGCCAGCGACTGGCCGCCGGTGCCGGCTTCGACCCGGCCGGAACCCGCAAGCTGATGGACTCGATGCGTGCCCACCTGCCGCAGTCGCGCGACTACGGCTACTGGCGTACCCATCCGTTCTTCGAGGAGCGGGTGAAGGCGGCCGAGGTGCGGCAGGAGCTGCTCAAGATCCAGCAGCCCGAGCGGGCCTCGGTCTACCGCCGGGCCACCCAGGCGACCCTGCTCGAGCTGGCCGCCGGCGCGCGCGACAAGCCGGCGGTGGCCGAGCTGCTCGAGCGCCAGGCGCTGCTCGCCTGGCCCGAGGGCGCGGTGGCCGACCGGCTGCGCCTGGCCGAGCTGCGCAAGGTGCGCGACGCCGAGCTGGGCAAGCAGGAGCTGCGGCGCGACCTCGGCGCCCTGCTGTCCCGCTACCAGCGCAACCTGGAAGAGGTGCGCGAGCTGACCCCCGACAGCACGCTGGTGGCCACCCTCGAGTCGGAGCTGGCCGACTTCCGCGCCCGGCGCGACGCGCTCTACCCGAAGGCGGCCGAGGTCTTCCGGGGCGGCATCTACGAGACCGGCTTTCTCGAGACCTTCCTCAGCAACTATCCGGAGGCGCCGGAGGTTCCCGAGGTGGCGCTGGCCCTGGCCACCGCCTACACCCGGCTCGGGCGCGAGGCCGAGGCCGTCGCGCTGTACCTCCAGGCCGCCCAGGCCGGGCCGGAGTCGGAGCCGGGCCGGCGCGCCGAGCGCGGCCTGCGCAGCCTGGCCGGCGTGCTCGAGCGGCTCGACGCGCTGGCCCGGCTGGCGCGCGACGGCGAGGACCCGGAGCTACGGCGGCTGGCCGCCGAGCGGCTCGACCGGCTGGCCTCGACCTACTCCGAGCTGGCCAACGGCGCCGCCTACCTGAAGTCGTTCCCCGACGGCGAGCACGCCGCGGCGGTCACCGCGCGGCTCAACTCGCTGGCCGAGAAGCTGTACGGCGAGGTCGTCTTGTACCAGACCGTGGGCGACCACGTGAAGGGGATCGAGCGCATCCAGAAGATCCTGACCCACGCCCCGAACTCCCCCGCCGCCGACAAGCTGCGCGAGCGGATGGTGCTCGAGAGCTGACAGCCTCGTCGCAAGCGCAGCGAGGGACCTCGGCACCGACCCCGAGCCGCCGGTTCGGGCCCTCAGCCGCTGCCTAGACCTCCAGGTACTTCTGGACCTGCTTGTCCCGGCGCACCCGCCAGATCTTGGAGTCGAGGTAGTAGTGCTGCATGGCGAAGCCGACGATCACTGCCGCCAGCACCTGCTCGCCTAGGCCCAGCGCCGCCGGGTCCTTGACCCCCGCCATCATGCCCAGCGAGTTGAACACCGCGTCGTCCAGGCGGCCGCCGGTGGCCGCCTTGAACCAGTCGATCAGCGGGCCGCGGTAGAGCAGGAAGGTGAACACCAGCCCGACCGCGGCGTAGGTCCAGAAGCTGCGGAAGATGCGGCGTGCCCACTGGAACTCGCGTCCGCTGGCGCGGCCGTACTTGTTGCGGGCGTACGAATAGACGATGCAGTGGTATTGGATGTTGTGACCGACGGTCACCAGCGGCACCACGAAGACCGCCAGGATCGGGTGGCTGAAGGCGGCGAAGTGCAGCGGCACCAGCGGCAGCATGTACATCAGCTTGCTGCCGTTGAGGGTGGCCCCGCTGCGCCACAGCCGCCACTGGTGGAGGGCGTAGACCACCAGCACGCCGAGGTAGGCGGCCCAGGCCGCCGGGTAGACGACGTCGCCGACGCTCCAGCCGCCGACCAGCGGCCGGCGCAAGCCGAGGTCGGGGAAGCCGGGGGTCGAGGCGTAGAAGCTGCTGGTCATGAACATCACCAGCGGCAGGTAGAAGGTGAGGTTGAAGAACCAGCTGTCGAGGCGGTCGACCTCGGGACCGAAGTCGCCGGCCTTCCGCTTGTAGAGCTGGAAGAACCCCCAGTGCTGCCGCACGACGTGGTAGTAGGCCCACAGCCGGAAGAAGACGAAGAAGCCGACGGCCCCGAAAACCAGCCTCGAGGGGTCCAGCCGGATTCCCAGCGGAGCGCCACCGGCGGCCGCCAGGTACGGCGCCAGGATGATCGCCGGACCGACCGCGAACCAGACGAACGAGAAGCGGATCTCGCGCCCCCGAACGCGCCACTCGTCGGGATCGAACAGCGTGCGCGCCAGCGTCGCCCAGACGTGCGGCGCGTCCAGGATCAGCGCCCAGCTCGCCACTACCAGCAGCTCGAGGGTGAGCGGAACCGCCAGCCCGCCGAGCTGGAGGGTGCCCAGCGGATCGCGCAACGGGTCCTCGAGGCGGGCCACCGCCCACAGGATCAGCGCCAGGTAGGCCCAGCCGGCGAGCGCCGAGCCGATGTAGAAGACCAGGTCGCGACGCCGGCCGAGGATCCAGCTGAAGCGGACGCGCGGGCTGGCGACCGGAGTGGCGGCGACGGCCATGTGGAGGAGGAGGAGGCGCTATCGGTTGAAGCAGCCGCAGCGCGAGATGACGGCAGCGGTGTCCGGCCGGCCGGGCAGCTCCAGTCCGCCGCTGCCGGTGGCGCAGAAGTCGAGGCTGCCGACCAGCCGCCCCTTGTCCGGTAGCGGCGCCTGGTTCTCGAGCAGGAACGAGTTGCAGCCGGCCGACGGCTCGCCGCTGAGCGTACCCTCGTTCACCAGGTCGAACGCCGCAAGCGTGCCGCCCTCCGAGCGGAAGGTGCGGCCGGCGGCGTTGCGGAACAGCTCGCTGGCGTTGATCCGCCCACGGTTGACCAGCTCGCCCTCGTTGTCCAGCCGGCGGTTGGCGCTCAGCAGGCCGTCGTTCTCCAGCCGGCCACGGTTGAGCAGGCCGCCGCCGGTGTCCAGCACGCCGAGGTTGGCGATCACGCCGCGGTTGAGCAGCTCGCCGCCGACGGCCATCACCCCGCTCTCGTGGTTCACCAGACCGGCGCCGGGCCCGACACGCAGGTCGTCGTAGGTCAGCAGCACGCGGTGGTTGTCGAGCGTCGCCCGCTCGAGCTCCAGCCGGAAGTAGCGCAGCGTGCCGTAGTTGACCAGCCCGCCGGCAGCCGGAGCGCCGAACCGGATCGAGCTCGGTAGCGCGGTGCCGCAGTTCTCGAACCGGCCGCCGGCGAGCGTGACGCTGCCGGTAAACACCGCCGACCGATCGACGCACACCGTGTTGCCGGCGGTCGCCGAGTAGGCACCGCCGTCGCGGCCGGTGATCAGGAAGTCGCACTGACCGCACTGGGCGGCGGCGGCGAGCGGCGCGAGCGCCGCCAGGGCGACCAGCAGCCCAGCCGCGAGCCGCGATCGCGACGGCCGTCTCATGGCGGTCAGTCTACACCAGGCGCCGCGGCCGTCGGGCGGCGGCGGCGAGCAGGTCGGCTCAGCCGCGCACCGGCGAGCGGCGCGGGCGCGAGCCCCACCAGCGGCCGAGCGCGAACGGCTGGGAGCCGCGGGCGACAGTCACCGTCAGCTCGGTGGAGTGGGCCCCGGCGGCGTATGACGGCGCCGCGGTACCGGCGCCGGGGTGGCGCTCGCCGTCGTCCATGCCGACGGCGGCGCGCAGGGCGCGCACCGCGTCGCCGTCCAGACCGCGTCTCACGTCGACCCAGGGGAGATCGGCGATCGGCTCGGGCACCGGACCGTCGGCGAGTTGCAGCAGCACCAGCCGCGGCGCGGCGGTCAGCGAGCGCCAGCCTTCGAGCCGGGCTCGGGCGGCGACCAGCTCGGAGACGCAGTGCGGTCGCGACCGGTAGCCGTGCGACCAAAGCACGAGCACGCAGGCCGAGCGGTCGAGCGCCTCCATCACCAGATCGCACACCACCACCTCGGCCGGCGGCTCGCCACGGTAGGCGTCGAAGCCGTTCGCCAGCAGCTCCTTGCCGAGCCACAGCGCCAGCGGCAGGTCGGCGGGCGCGTAGCTGAGCAGGACGCGGGGCGCCAGCCGCAGGTTCTCTATCGACTCGTGCAGCAGCAGGTGCAGAGGCTCGGCGGTCAGGCCGGCACGCTCGAGCTGCTCCAGCCCGATGGCCCAGGTGCGCATCGCCAGGCCCTCACGCCCGCGGCGCTCCTCGACGTTGCCCTTCAGGTAGCAGACATGGGCCACCAGCAGCGGATCGTCGCCGGCCAGGGTCAGCACGCGTGAGCCGTGCATGTCGCAGGCTTGCAGGTCGCCGCGGCCGTAGGCGGTGCGGCAGGCTGCGAGCTCCTGGGCTGCGGTGGCGTTGTGGCTGGCGATCACTGAGGGGTACTTCTTTCCGACCCTGGTGCACCGCCGAAGCGGCGATGGACGATCTTCCTGTACTAACTACCGCCGCCGCACCAAAAAGTTGGCGGGCGTCCGCCGGACGGGCGGCGCCGCTGGGTCCGGCCGGGCGCGCGGCTACTCGCCGCGGTCCACCAGCACGTACACCGCCGGGATGATCAGCAGGGTCAGCGCGGTCGAGGCGATCAGGCCGCCGACCACGGTGAGCGCCATCGGGCTGCGCAGCTCGCTGCCCTCGCCAAGACCGATCGCCATCGGCAACAGGCCGAGGACGGTGGTGGCGGTAGTCATCAGAATCGGCCGCAGGCGCACGCGGCCTGCCTGCCGAACGGCTTCCAGCTTGGCCATGCCCTCACGCCGCAGCTGGTTGGTGTAGTCGACCAGGATGATGGCGTTGTTGACCACGATGCCGGCCAGCAGGATGACGCCGATCAGAACCACGATCGAGATGGTCACGCCGAACAGCCACAGCGTGGCCACGACGCCGATGGCGGCCAGCGGCACGCTGAACAGGATGACGAACGGATGCATCAGCGACTCGAACTGCGACGCCATCACCAGGTAGACCATGAACACCGCCAGCAGGATGGCGAGCCGCATGCTGTCGAACGAGGTCTGCATCTCCTGCCGCTGGCCGCCGACCTGCCAGTCGTAGCCGCTTGGCAGTCTCATGGCGTCGAGCGCCTGGGCGATCTCCTCCGATACCGAGCCCAGGTCGCGGCCGCTCAGGTTGGCGGTCACCACCGCCACCCGCTCGCCCTCCGAGCGCCGGATCTCGGCCGGCCCCTCGACCTCGCGGATGGTGGCCACCGCCGCCAGCGGTACCGCCACCTGCCCGCTCTGGAAGACGGTGAGCCGCGACAGATCCTCGACGCTGTCGCGGTAGCTCTCCGCCGAGCGCAGGCGGATGTCGATCGACCGGTCCTCGCGCTGGATGTCGGTGGCCACCACGCCCTGCACCTTGGAGCGCACGCCGGCGGCCACCTGCCCCAGCGTCAGGCCGTAGCTGGCCAGCCGCTCGCGGTCGAAGCTGATCTGCAGCTCGGGGTTGCCGCCCTCGGTCGACGACTTGACGTCGCTCAGCCCGTCGATCGCCGCCATGCGGCGCATCAGCTCGTCGGCCAGCCGCTCCAGCAGGCTCAGGTTGTAGCCGCGGAGCTCGACCTCGATCGGGGTGCGGAAGCTGAAGTACGAGGGCCGGCCGAAGCGGTACTCGAGCTGCGGCTGGCCGTCGAGCAGCTGCCGCATCTCGCCCATCAGCCGCTCCTCCTCGGCGCGCGACACCGGCGGTGCCACCGTCACCGTCAGCTGGCCGATGTTCTCCCGCCGCTCGCCGGCCACGCCGCCCTGCTCGTTGGAGGTGCCGGCGATGGCGTACACCGAGGCCACCCCGTCGAGGCGGGCGGTGGCCTGCTCGAGCGTCGCCATCCGCCGCTGGGTTACGTCGAGGTGGGTACCCGGAGGCAGCTCGGTGTTGACGAAGAACTCACCCTGCACCAGCTCGGGCACCAGCTCGCGCCCGAGCCGCGGCACCAGCAGCAGGCTGCCGGCGAACAGCACGAAGGCCACCAGCACGGTGACCGCCGGCCGCGCCAGGACCGCCGCCAGAGCGCGCTCGTAACGCGCCGCCAGCTGGTCGAACAGCCTCTCGAACAGCCGCAGCGGGCCGCGCAGCAACCAGCCGACGCCGCGCGCGACGGCCGACACCAGCCGCCTGACGGCGCCCACCACCACCACCGCGACGGCCAGCGCCGCCTGGCCGAAGCGGCCGCGGCGGGACGCATCGCCGGCCTCGGACTCGCTGGGCGGCGGCGGCGCCAGCTGGCGGGAGGCCAGCATCGGCAGCAGGGTCAGCGCCACGATCAGCGAGATCACCAGCGAGTAGGTGACGGTGAGCGCCTGGTCGCCGAACAGCTGGCCGGCGATGCCCTCGACGAAGACGATCGGTACGAAGACGCAGATGGTGGTCAGGGTGCTGGCGACCACCGCCCGCGACACCTCGCTGGCGCCGACGTCGGCGGCCTCGGCCTCCGCCAGGCCGGCGTCGCGGCGCCGCTGAATCGCCTCCAGCACGACGATCGAGTTGTCCACCAGCAGACCGATGCCGAGCGTCAACCCGCCCAGCGACATGATGTTGAGCGAGAGGCCCGAGGCGTACATCAAGAAGAAGGTCGACACCACCGAGATCGGGATCGCGATGCCGATGATCAACGTCGGCTTCCAGCTGCGCAGAAACAGGAACAGCACCAGGATCGCCAGCAGACCGCCGTACAGCGCAGTGCGCAGCACCTCCGAGACCGACTGCCGGATGTAGCGCGCCTGGTCGGTGATCACCTCGAGCTGGAGTCCAGGGTCCACCTGCTGCAGCTTTTCGCGCAGCGGCTCCAGGCTCTCGCGCACCGCGTCCGAGACGGTCACCGTGTTGGTGCCGCCCTCCTTGTAGACCGCCACCTCGACGCTCTCGCGGCCGTTGATGCGGGTGATCAGCTCGCGCTCCTTGCTGCCCTTGCGCACCTGCGCCACGTCCTCCAGCCGCACGATGGCGCCGTTGGCGCGGTCCACCACCACCGCGCGCAGGTCGTCGGGGCGCAGGAACTCGTTGACCGTGCGCACCAGGAACTCGGTCTGACCCTCGCGCAGCCGGCCGCCGGTGAGGTTGATGTTCTCCTGCGCCAGCCGGTCGAGCACCCGCTCGGCGCTCAGCCCGAGGTTGGCCAGCCGGCGCTCGTCGAGCTCGACCTGGATCTCCTCCTCGAGGCCGCCGCTGACCAGCACCGCCGCCACCCCCTCGATCCGCTCGAGCGCGCGCTTGACCTGCTCCTCCGCTACCAGCCGCAGCCGGATCAGGTCGCCGTGGCCGGACAGCCCGAGCCGCAGGATCGGGTCGAGCGCCGGATCGTAGCGCAGCAGCACCGGGCGCTCGGCGTCGGCCGGCAGCTGCAGCACGTCGAGCCGCTCGCGCACGTCGAGCGCCGCCAGGTCCATGTTGGTGCCCCAGCTGAAGTCGAGCGTCACCTCGCTGACGTCGGCGCGCGAGCTCGACTGCACCCGCTCGACGTTGTTGACCACGCCGACGGCGTTCTCCACCGGCCGGGTGATCAGGTTCTCCACCTCTACCGGCGCCGCCCCGTCGAAGACGGTGCGCACCGACAGCGATGGATAGGTGATGTCGGGCAGCAGATCGGTGGCCAGCCGCTGGAAGGCGACCACGCCGAAGACGATCGCCGCCACCGCGAAGATGAACACCGACACCGGCCGGCGGATGGAGAACTGGATCAGCTTCATCGACGTGATGGCAGTCGCCCGGTGCCGTCGCCGGCCCCACGGGCAGCCGGGCGGCTCAACCGCCGCCTCCCGCGCGGCGCTCGCGCATGCGGGCGAGGCGCTCCTCGATCTGCTCCTCGCTGAGGCCGCGCTCGCGCATCCGCTGCTTGATCTGCTCCAGCCGCTCCGGCGTCAGCTCCGCCGGATCGAAGCCGCCCGGCGGGCCGCCGGGACCCGAGCCGCCGATGGTCGCCGGCCCGGCCGGCGCCGCCTGCGCCGGCCCGCCGCCGCTCAGCCGCTCCTCGATCTGCTCGTCGCTCAGCCCCTGCCGGCGCAGGAACTGGCGCGCCCGCTCCTTCTGCTCGTCGCTCATCTGCGACGGGTCGAACCGCCCGCCCGGTCCGCCGGCGGACGTCTGCGGCGGCGCCCCGCCCTCGCCGAGCCGCTGGACCGGGGTGCCGTCGGACAGGCCGTCCTGGCCGACCACCACCACCTGCTCGCCTTCAGCCAGCCCGGAGGTCACCTCCACGAAGTCGCCTTCCGAGAAGCCCAGCTGGACGTCGCGCCGCGCTGCCTTGCCCTGCTCGGCGACGTACACCGTGTCGCCGATCGAATCGAGCGTCAGCGCCGTCTTGGGGATCACCAGCGAGCCGCTCCGCCGGTCGGTCTCGACGAACACGTCGGCGAACATCCCCGGCCGCAGCTTGCCGCGACCGCGCACCGCCAGCGTCACCCGCACGGTGCCGGTGGCGGCGTCCACCACCGGCCGGATGCGCAGCACCTCGGCGTCGAAGCGCTCGCCGCGCCACGCCTCGACCTCGAGATAGGCGCGCTGCCCCACCGACAGCCGCGCCAGGTCGCGCTCGGGTACCTGGATCGGGCACAGCAGCGGGTCGAAATCGGACAGCCGGAACAGCGCGGTGCCGGGGCCGACCTGCTGGGCGAAATCGACGTAGCGGGCCACGATCAGGCCGCTGAACGGCGCCCGCAATTCGGTGTAGCCGAGCTGGATCTGGGTGCCTTCGAGCTCGGCACGCGCGGTCTCGAAGCGGGTGCGGGCCTCCTCGAACTCCTCGCTGCTGATCAGCTGGCTGGCGTCGAGCGCCTGCGCCCGGTCCCAGGCCAGCCGCGCCTCGGCGAGAGCGACCTTGGCGATCTCGAGCTGCGCCCTCAGCTCGTCCTCCTCGAGCCGTGCCAGCAGCTGGCCGCGCTGGACCGCCATGCCCTCCTCGACCAGCAGCTCTACGATCGGCGCCGACACCCGCGCCACGATGTCGACCTCGTTCTCGGCCTCCAGCACCCCCTGGGTCTCGATGTAGGAGGAGATGTCGCGCCGCTCGACCGGCGCGGTCTCGACCGGCACGGCGGCGGTCTCGGTGGCGGCCGCGGCCCAAGGGGCTGCGCCGCCCCGGCTTCCGCCGGGGCGACCGGAGCCGCCGGCGGCGTCCTCCCCGCCGCAGCCGGCGGTGAGCGCCGCGGCGACGACCGGCAGGATGAACAGCGTGGTGGGTCTCAACGGCATGTGAGGTCCTCGGAAGAAACGGCCGGCCGTGGGCGGTCAGGCCGACCGCGCCACCCGCCGGACGAACAGCGTCAGGTCGTCGATCAGCGAGTAGATGGTGGGGATGATGATCAGGGTCAGGAAGGTCGAGGTGGTCAGGCCGCCGACGATCACCAGCCCGATGGGCGCCCAGGTGGCGGCGCGGCCCTCGACCGGACCGAACCAGCCGGGGAACAGGAACGGCGCCACCATCGGCATCAGCCCCAGCACGGTGGTGACCGCGGTGATCAGGATCGGGCGCAGGCGGTGCTGGCCGCCGGTGATGATCGCGGTGTCGCGGTCGAGGCCGCGCTGGCGCAGGTAGTTGATGTGGTCGATCAGCACGATGGCGTTGTTGACCACCACGCCGAGCAGGACGATCAGGCCGAGCATGGTCATGCTGTCCCAGGGCTGGTCGGCCAGCTTCATCGCCACCGCCACACCGAACAGCGCGAACGGCACCGAGAACATGATGGTCAGCGGCTGGGTGAAGCTCTCGAACAGCGCCGCCATCAGCATGTAGACCAGCGGCAGGGCGAACAGCAGAGCGAACAGCCCGGTGTCCTGGTCGCGCTGCTGGAACCGGCTCCAGCGCCCGAAGCTCCACTCGTAGCCGGGCGGCATGGCCATCGACCGCATCACCCCGCTCACCGCCCCCATGGCGGCGAAGCTCGGCGCGTCGGCCGCCGGGTTGGCGGTCACCGAGACCTTGGCGCGGTGGTTCTCGCGCTCGATGCTCTGCGGCCCGGCGCCGAAGCTGAAGTCGGCCAGCGCGCCGAGCGGCAGCGTCACGTCGCCGGCGAACACCGGCAGGTTCTTGAGCTGGTCGAGCGTCTCGCGATCCTCCTGCCGGTACTGCATGATCAGGTCGACCTCGCGCTCGCCGGTCTTGAAGTGGCTCACCGCCCGGCTCGACAAGGCGTTGCTGACGGTGAACGCGACGGCGCGGCTCGACAGCCCGGCCTGCAGTGCCCGCTCGCGCTCCACCGTCACCCGGATCTCCTCGTCGCCGCTCTCGAGCGAGGTGTCGACGTCCTTGATCATCGGCAGCTGGCCCAGCCGCGCCGCCACCTGCTTGCTCAGCAGCTCCAGCACCACGGGATCGTCGCCCATCAGCTCTACCTCTACGCCCGACGAGCCGTAGCGGCCCTCGGCGGCGGCCAGCCGCAGGTTGACCCCGGCCTTGACCGGCAGCGCGGCGCGGATCCGCTCGCGCGCCGCGGCGGTGGTGACGTAGCTCTCCGACTCGTCTTTCAAGTAGACGTCGAACTGCCGGTTGCGCCGCCAGCTGGCGCGCGAGCGGCCGGTGCCGCGGTCGTAGGAGTAGGCGATGTCGGCGATGTCCAGCTCCTCGCGCAGGCCGTCGAGCAGGGCGTAGACCTCGTCGTACAGCGTCTCGATCTGGGCCAGAGAGTACTGCCGCGGCGTGTCCACCTTGACGATGATCTGGCGCTCGAGCGAGCGGCCGGTGAACGACCGCTCGATGGTGGTGAACAGGTAGATCACCCCGCCCAGCATCGCGACGATCGACAGCACGAACAGGAAGCGGTGGCGGAGGGTGAACGCGAGCACCCGGCCGTAGCTGCCCACCAGGCGGTCGATCAGCGGCGCCGGGCGGCTGCCCTGGCCGCGCAGGATCAGCGCCGCCGCCATCGGCACCACCGTCAGCGCCACCACCAGCGACGCCACGATCACGATGCAGATGGTGACGCCGATGTTCTCCATGTACAGCTTGAAGCGGCCGCCCGAGGCCAGGAAGATGAGCGGCAGGAAGACGCACATCGTGGTGGCGGTCGAGGCGACGATCGGCAGCGCCACCTCGCTGGTGCCGTACAGCGCCGCCGGCACGGCCTCCTCGCCCAGCTCGTTGCGGTGGCGGAAGATCGACTCGATCACCACGATCGAGTTGTCCACCAGCATGCCGAGCGCCAGCATCAGCCCGGCCAGGCTGACCACGTTCAAGGTGATGTCGAACACTCCCGCCTGGCGCAGGAAGTAGAGCAGCACAAAGGTGGCGATCACCGAGATCGGCATCGCCAGCGCGATCAGCGCGGTGGTGCGGTAGCGGCGCAGGAAGAAGAACACCGCCAGGATGGCCAGCAGGCCACCGACCAGGCCGGCGTCCCTGAGCTGGCCGAGGCCCTTGCGCACGTCGAGCGAGGCGTCGGAGAAGATGCGGTACTCGAGACCGGCAGCTTCCGGCTCGACGGCGATCGCCTCGAGCTCCTTCTTCACCCGGTTGACCACCGCCAGCAGGTTGGCGGTCGACGCCTTGTTGACGCTCACCGACAGCGACTCGACGCCGTTGAGGTAGCTGAACTCCTCCTGCTCGGGGAAGTCGTAGCGCACCTCCGCCAGGTCGGCCAGCCGCAGTCCGCTGCCGTTGACCGGCAGGGCGCCCACCTCGCCGGGCGTGGCGAACTCACCCACCGCCCGCACCAGCAGCTTGCGGCTGCCCAGCTTGACGTCGCCCGCCGACAGGTTGAGGTTGCTCGACCGCAGCAGCTCGACGAGCGTGCGCGCATCGACGCCGTGGGCCTGCAGCCGGGCCGGGTCCAGGTTGATCTGCAGCTCGGGCACCTGCAGGCCGCTGACGCCGACCTGGGCGACGCCCTCCAGCCGCTCCAGCCGCCGCACGACGGTGTTCTCGGCGAAGTCGAACAGCCGCTCGCGCGTCCAGCCGGCGCTCAGATCGAACCGCAGCACCGGGATGTCGGTGGTCTGGAACCGGCGGATGGTGAGCCGCTCCAGGTCCGCGGGCAGCAGGTGGCGGACGCGCTCGATGCGGTCGCGCACCTCCATCGCCGCCAGATCCATGTCGGTGCCGTCGACGAACGAGATGTTGACCCGGGCCTGGTTGGCGGAGGCGTTGGCCGACAGCGTCTCGATGCCGTTGATGGTGCCCAGGATGTCCTCGAGCGGCCGCACCACCAGCCGCTCCACCTCCTCCGGCGAGGACGACGGATAGGGTGCGTTGACCGAGATGTTGGACGACGAGAAGCTGGGCAGAAACTCGAGCGGCAGCCGGTTGAGCGACAGCCAGCCCAGCACCAGCACGCCGAGCACGGCCATCCCCATGGTGATCTTGCGCTCGACCGCGAAGCGGACGATGGGACTGATGCGTTGCATGGTCGCTCGGGCCGCCCGGGCGGGCGACCCTCATCCTACCCTCTCCTCCTGCTGTCCAGGGATCGCGGCGGCTGCCCGACGCTGCCCGCGGCGTCGAGCCGGCCGCTGGCTCCAGGCGCCCTCGCGGCGAGCCCCCAACTTACGCACGACGGGACCCCCGGGTTGCGCCCCGGGGGTCCCCGCCACGCTCGTGCGGCGCCGGCGTCAGTCGACGCCCGGCGCCCCTCCCGGCGGCCCCTGCCGCCGCTCGCGACGGTGCAGCCGGCGGTGCATGCGGCGCTCGCTGCGCAGCTCGGTCAGCTCGTCGAGCTGCTCCGGCGTCAGGATCTCGCGCACCGCCTGCGCCCGCCGGGCGCGGGCCACCGCCAGATCGGCCTCCGCCGCCGCCACCGCGGCGGCCGCGGCGCGCACCGCTGCCTCGTCGAACGGCCCTTGCTCGATCAGCCGGCCGAGCTCACGGCGGGCGGTCAGCAGCCGCTCGCGGGTGCCGCTGGCCTCCATCTCGGCACGGCTCTGCTCCATCAGCTGGGTGAGCTCGCCGCGCTGCGCGTCGCTCAGGTCGAGCCGCATCGCCAACCGCTCGAGGCGGGCCTCCGGCCCGGGCGGGCCGAAGCCGCCCTCGCCGGGGCCGGCGCCGCCGGGACCACGGTGCGGGCGGTGGGCAGTGGCCGGCGCGGCCAGCGCGGCCAGCGCCAGGGCGATCAGCAGACGGTTCAGGTATCGGTTCGGTCTCATGCTCGGGCTCTCCTTGCAGTCGTTTGCGGTTTCGGCGCTTCTACCCGTTCAGATGCTCGGGTGGCGCGTCCGGTTACGCCTTGCCGGCTGGTGCCGCTACACTTCCCACCACACCCGCGGGCGCGGCGAGAGTCGGCCGGGCGGCGAGCACCGCCCGCCGGTGTAACCGATCCCGCTCCGGCGGCATCTTCAAGAGTGAAGGGAACCGTACCGTTGAGCGTCACCACCCTCCGCCCGGTAGTCTTGATCGACATGCAGCGCGCGGCGCAGCCTGCCGAACCGGCTGCCGAGCTGGAGTGGATCGAGGCCAGCAAGCGGGGCGACGGCGACGCTTTCGGCCGGCTGGTCCGGCAGCACCAGCAGCGCGTCTTCAGGCTCGCCGGCCGCTTCTTCCGACGGCGCGAAGACGTCGAGGACGTCGCCCAGGAGACCTTCCTCACCGCCTGGCGCAAGCTCGACACCTACGCCGCACGCGCGCCGTTCGAGCACTGGCTGTCGCGCATCTGCCTGCGCCTCTGCTACGCCCGGCTGCGCCGCAAGCGGCCGGACGAGAGCGCCGAGCTGCGCGAGGTGGCGGCCGGACGGCCGGACCCCGACGCCGGGCTGGACGTCGAGCGGCTGCTCGCCCACCTGGCGCCGGCCGACCGCATGGTCCTGGTGCTGCTCGACGGCGAAGGCTGGTCGACCGCCGAGATCGCACGGCGGCTGGGCTGGACGCGGGTGAACGTCAAGGTGCGCGCCCACCGCGCGCGCGCTCGGCTGCGCAAGCTGGTCGAGCAGGAGCTGCCGCGATGAGCTGCCGGGATTTTCGCGAGCTGCTGAGCAGAATATCGGGCCCGGCCCGCGGCTCGGACGACCAGGCCGCGCTCGCCCGCCACCTCGAGCAGTGCGACGACTGCGCCCGCTTCGCGCGCCGCTGGCACGAGCTGCGGCGCGGTCTGCGGCGGTCGCCGGCAGTGACGCCCGACGCCGGCTTCGCGGCTCGCGTCGTGGCGCGTCTGCCGGCGCCGCCCGACCCGCTGTCGTGGGCCGCGCTGCGCCTGCTGCCGGCGTCGGTGGCACTGGTGCTGGCGCTCACCGGCTGGTGCCTGCTGGCGACGCCGCCGCCGACCACCGTGGCCGACGAGCTGGCGGGCGGCGATCTGCTGACCTGGGTGGCCGCCGGAGAGGAAAGCGGGCGATGAAGCGCTGGCAGGCGCTCGCGGCGGTGGCCGGGGTGTTCGTGCTGGGGATCGCCGGCGGCGCCCTGGGTGCACACCTCTACTACTCCCGCTCGGTCGCCGTGAGGCCGCCCGGCCCGCCGGCCTTCGGTGGTCCGTTCTTCGCCCGCCAGCTCCACCGCCAGCTCGACCTGAGCCCCGAGCAGGCACGCGAGATCGACCTCATCCTGGCCGACTCGCGCCGCCAGGCCGAGACGCTCAGGCGCGACATGGCGCCGCGCTTGCGTGCCGTGATGGAGGACACCAACCGCCGCATCGTCGAGCTGCTCAGCCCCGAGCAGCAGCAGCGCTTCGAGCAGCTTCGCCACCGGCACCGGCGGCGTGCCGAGCGGTTCCTGCACGGCCGCGGCGGGCCACGCCACCCGCGCCACCAACCGCCGGGCGGTCCGCCGCCACCCGAGCCGCCGCCCGCCAACCCGCCCTAGCCGGCTAGCCCTCGCCGAGGATCGCGAGCAGCGCCCGCTGGGCCACCGGCGACAGGATCAGCTCGAAGTGCCCGCCGTCGACCTGCACCGGCGCACCCGCCAGGCTCGCCGTCTCGGCCGGCGACAGCCAGAGCTGGCTAGCCACCGCGGCGTGCCCGTCGCCTGGCGCGTGCAGCCGGCGGGCCAGCCACGGATGGCGGCGCAGCCAGCGGTCGCCGGCGAACCGCGTCCGCCAGCCCACCCGGCGCGGCTCGAGAACGGCGCGCACCGGGGTCGCGGCGGCGCCGTTCTGCACCAGGTACAGGCGGGGCGGCGCGACGCCGGGCGTGTCCCGCCGCAGCTGGCGGTGGAACCGGCCGGCGCGGTCGAGCGCTTCCGCCAGCCGCCGCACCCTGTCCTCGTGGCTGCCGAACAGGTCGCGGCGCCCGCCTCGCTCCAGCCGGCGGCGTAGGACGGGATCGAAGATCGACCAGCCGTAGCTCCGCCAGCTGGCGACGTCGAACAGATCGACCGCCAGCGGCTCGCCGCCGGCGTCGAGGAACAGGTCGGAGCGGAAGACCGGCAGGTCCTCGAACACCGAGCGCAGCGTGAACACCAGCTCGGGGCTCCAGAAACGGCCGACGCCCGGCACGTAGCGGCGCCCCCGCAACAGCCACTCGAGGTTGCGCAGGCTGCCGCCGTTGGCGGTCGAGACCAGGATGAGCTGGCGCAGCTCGAGGCCCGGCGGCGGGGCGGCACCGCCGCCCTCCGCCTGCTCGAGCGACGCGCCACCGTACTTGGCGAGCCAGCGGCAGATGTGCGCGCCGTTGCTCTGACAGATCAGGGTGACCGGCATGCGCTGCGCGCCGCGCGCCCGACGCAAGCCGTCGAGCTGCGCCGCCAGCCGGCCGGCCGAGAGCGCGTTCTCCTGCCGCCAGTCGTAGCCGAACAGGAACAGGTCGGCCGCCGGGTCGGGCTGCTCGAGCCGGCCGAGCCGGTAGCCGTGGCGCTCGAGCAGGTCGACGATCGGTTGGTAGATCGGCTTGACCAGCGGCCCGATCCGGATCCGCCGGATGACGCCGCCGACTTCGAGCGGGCCGCCCGCCCGCGGCCGGCCCGTCACCGGCAGAGCCAGCTCGTAGCCTCGGTCGCGGGGCGCGAACAGCGCCCGGCCGTTGCCCCACGCCAGCCGGCCGCTCGCCGGATCGCGCAGCCGGGTGCCGGTGATCCCCGGCACCAGCACCACCGGAACCCGCCGCTCCGCGTCGCTCAGCGCCGGCGAGGCCGGCACCGGGCGGTGGGCGCAGGAGGCCACCAGAACGGCCGCCAGACAGGCGGCCAGACCGGTCACCACGAGGGCCACCGGAGCGCGTGCGCGGCGCGCCACCGGCGTCGCCGCCCGGACGCTCGCGAGCCAGCGAAACATGCGCGCCATGCTACCGGCAGGCGAGGCCGCCCGCCGGTGGGCAGCCGGCGGCGGGGTCGACTTGACAAATGGGCCCGATCTGGTAAAACGAGCTTCTCAACAGTTTCTCAGGGCGCGCGGGCATCGGTCGGGTGAGCCACTCTTCCGGGGGGTGGGGTCCAGCCGCGCCACCGTCCGGGCGCCGTGGCCGCGAGGTGCGGCGACCATGCAACAGCCCGGCAGCTACGACCACCCGGAGACCGAGCCGGTCGAAGCCCGCGTCTCGCCCGGCGCCTGGACCGACAACCGGCCGTGGGAAACCGACTCGCTGCCGATGGCGCGCGGCGAGCCGTTGTGGATGGGGGTGGTCGCGGCGTGCGCGGCCGTAGGCCTGTCGCTGGCCGACATGGCGCTGCTCTACTCGCCCGCAGGCGGCTACGCCGACGCCGGCTACGGCTTTCTCGCCGACGTGCCGCGCTGGCGGCTGCTGGTCGGCCACTACCTCGGCCTCCTGCTGCTGCCGCTCTACCTGCCGGGCTACTGGCTGGTCTACCGTGGCCTGCGCCGCGCCGGCCAGCGTCGCGCGGCGGCGGTGCTCGGGTTGGCGGGCTCGATGGTCGTCCTCGGTGCCGGCTTCCACGCCCTCGTCGCGCCGATGGCGGTCGCGGTGCGCCAGCCCGACGCCGCGGCCCTGGTGGCGGCGGCGCGGCCGTTCACCGAGCCGCTGCACCTACTGGTCAACCTGCTGCTGGCGGCCGCCTCGCTGCTCTTCGCCTTCGCCGTCGCCGGCGGCCGCAGCCGCTTCCCGCGCTGGCTGGCGGCCGCCAACCCGCTGCTCGTGGGTCTGGTCCTCGTCCTGCCCTACCTGCTCGCGCCGCGCTCGCTGCTCGCGCTGCTGGCGCTGCCCGCCAGCTTCAACCTCGCTCACCTGGTGTTCTTCACGCTGGTCACCTGGAGCCTGCGGCACCCGCCGGGCCCGGAGCCCTAGCCGCCCCCGGCGACCGCGCTTTCCGCGGTCGCCTGCCACAGCTCGCCCAGCCGGGCGATCAGGTTGGCGTAGACCTCGATGCCGCGCCACAGGTTGGCCAGCCGCAGGTTCTCGTCGGGCGCGTGCTGGTTGTTGTCGTGATTGACGATCGGCACCACGATCAGCGGTGCTCCGAGCTCCCTGCGGAAGCGCTCGAGCGGCAGGCTGCCGCCCAGACTGGGCACCTCGATCACCGTCCCGCCCACCGCCTCGGCCACCGCCGCCACCACCGCTCGCGACACCGGCAGACCGGGGTCGGTCCACAGCGCGGGATACCCCTCCTCCCACTCCAGCCGCACCAGCCGCCCGGTGGCGCGCCGGGTCTCGGCGTCGGGCTCGTCGGCCACCAGACGGTAGCCGAGGCGGCGTAGGTGCTCCTCGGTCAGCCGGCGCACCTCCGCCGGCGTCTGGTCGGGCACCAGCCGGAAGTCGATCGACGCCCGCGCCTCGGTCGGAACGGCGTTCTTCGCCCGCTCGCCGACCTCGCCCGACGCCACGCCGCGCAGGTTGAGGGCCGGCCGCAGGATGCTCTCGGCGAGCCGGCGGCCGCCGCCCTCGACCCGACCCAGCGCCAGCGAATCGCGCAGGCCGGCGTCCGGGTCCGGAACCCCCTCCAACGCCTGCTGGGCGGCGGGGGTCAGCGGCCGCACCGAGGCGTAGAAGCCGTCGATCAGGATCCGGCCGTCGCTGTCGCGCAGCCCGGCCAGCAACTCCGCCAGCTCGGCCGCCGGGTTGGGCGCCCAGTTGCCGTAGTGGCCGCTGTGCAGCGGCCGCAGCGGTCCGTAGACGGTCAGCTCGAGACCGACCACTCCGCGCACCCCGAACACCACCTGCTGGCGGCCGCTCTGGTGCACCGGGCCGTCGCAGAACAGCCACAGATCGGCGGCCAGCAGCTCGGCGTGGGCGGCGAGCTGGGCGGCCAGGTTGGGCGAGCCCGCCTCCTCCTCGCCCTCGAAGAAGAACTTCAGGTTGACCGACGGCTCGACCCCCGCCGCGCGCAGCGCGTCGAGGGCGGTCAGCATGGCTACGATCGGTCCCTTGTCGTCGCTCGCCGAGCGCGCGTAGATGCGCCACTCGGGATCGTACGGCGGCGTCAGCTCGCCGGCGGTCAGCAGCCGCCCGCCGCGCTCGACGGCGGCGCTGCGTACCGCCGGCTCGAACGGCGGCGTCAGCCACCGCTCGGCAACCACCGGCTGGCCGTCGTAGTGGGCGTACAGCACCACCGTGCGCTCGGCGCCGGGCGCCGCCAGCTCGCCGTAGACGGCCGGCGGGCCGGGTGCGCCCTCGAGCAGCCGGGCGGAGACGCCGCGCGCTTCGAGCAGCCGCACCAGGTGGAGGGCGTTGCGGCGGATGTCCTCGGAGTCGGCGGCCCGGTTCGGCAGCCGCACGAGCTCGAGCAGCTCGCCCACCACCTCGGCCTCGTGTGCCTGACGGTAGGCGCGAACCGCCTCGAGCAGGCCACCTGCGGCCGGGGCGGCGCCCGCCGCCAGCACAGCCACCAGCGCGACGGCGGTCACCAGCCGTCCACCAGCCGGCCGTCGGTTGCCGGATCGACGGGTTATCATCCGGGCGCATTGTCCCACAGCTCCCCAGCCGGCCCGGCCGCCCGCGGCGCCGGCCGAAGGTCGTCGCCGGAGGGGAGGTGAGCGTGGAGCTGCTGGCGTGGGCGGCCGAGTGGCTGCTGACTCTCGCGGCCGGCGTCGCCGGCCTGCTGGCGCTGGTGATCCTGCTGCGCGCCTTCGTGTCGCGCCGGCTGGCAGAGCTTCGTTCCTGGCACTCCGACCGCGTGCTCGAGGAGCTGCGCGCCGCCGACTACGCCGCTGACCCCGGCCTCGAAGAGCTGTTCGAGCGCGAGCGGGCGCTGGTCCGCCTGGTGCAGGAGAGGGCGGCGGAGGACGACCCGCCCCCGCTCAGCCGCTACCTGCCGGGCGGGCGGAGGGCGCCGGCAGGGCGCAACCTGTCGTTCCTGTTGACCGCCGAGGAGCCACGCGCCGCCGCCCTGGTGCTGCACGGCCTGACCGACTCGCCCTACCTGATGCGCGGAGCGGCCGAGGCGTTCCACCGCCGGGGCGCCACCGTTCTCGGCCTCCGCCTGCCCGGGCACGGCACCGCGCCCGGCGGGCTGCTGTCGGTGCGCTGGCAGGACTGGCTGGCGGCGGCGGAGTACGGCGCTCGCCAGCTCGAGCGGCTGGCGCCCGGCCGGCCGCTGTGGCTGTCGGGTTTCTCCACCGGCGCCACGCTGTGCTTGCACCTGGCGCTGACGGCCGCGCTCGACGGCGGCCGGCGGGCTCCCGCCGGGCTGGTGCTGATGGCGCCGGCGGTGGACCTCTCCTGGGTGGCCCGCTTCGCGCTCTGGCACCGCACGCTCAGCTGGCTGCCGTACTTCACCAAGTTCCGCTGGCAGGACGTCAAGCCGGAATGCGACCCCTGCAAGTACAGCTCGTTCCCCAAGCGGGCGGGCGCCGAGATCTACCGGCTGACCCAGGCCAACTGGTCGCTGGCCCGGCGCTTGACCGCCGACCAGCGGCGGGCGCTGCCGCCGATCCTCGCCTTCCAGTCGCTCGCCGACGCCACGGTGGCCGCCGACGGCATCGCCCGCCTGCTGCTCAAGGTGGGCGACGCCGACGACGAGCTGGTGCTGTTCGACCTCAACCGCTCGCCCGAGCTCGAGGGCTTCCTGAGCGAGGACGCCGAGCTCGGCTTCCCGCAGCCGGCGCTGCGCGACGGCGCGCCAGCGCCGTTTGCGGTCACCCTGGTGACCAACCGCGAGACCGGCACCGGCGCCGTCGAGGAGCTGCGCTGGGCACCGGGCGCCGCGGGCTTCGGCACGGTCGCCGCCGGCGAGAGGCGGACGGTGGACGAGAGCTGGCCGCAGGACGTCTTCAGCCTGTCCCACCTGGCGCTGCCGGTGCCGGCGGAAGACCCGCTCTACGGCGCCGGCACCGAGCTGGGTGACGCTCTGCCGTACGGCGAGCGCGGCGTCCTCGAGCAGCCGCTCGAGGACCTGATGAGGCTGCGCTACAACCCGTTCTTCGTCTACCTGAGCCGGCGGCTGGCGGCCTTCGTCGCGGCAAGCGGCGGGCCGCCCGCGATCCGTTAGGATCGCGCCCCGGAGGAACGAGACGATGAGCGAATCGAAGCCAGTCGCGCCGCCCCGCCTCACCGTCACCGAGCTGCTAGGCGACGGCATCGGCCCGGAGCTCGCCGAGTCGGTCCACAGCGTGGCGGAGGCGCTACCGCTGTCGCTCGAGTTCGAGCCGGTCGACTGGTCGCTCGAGCGTCGCGAGCGCGACGGCGATGCCGCCATCGACGAGGCCGCGGAGTCGATGCGGCGCACGCGGCTGGGGCTGAAGTACCCGACGGTCACCCGCACCCGCAGCCCCAACCGCCTGATCCGCCGGCGGCTCGGCTTCAGCGTCATCTACCGGCCGGCAACGACGATCGAGGGCGTGCGCTCGAACTTCACCGACAAGCTCGATCTGCACATCGTGCGTGTCGCCACCGGCGGCACCTACGGCGACCCGGGCCAGCTGGTAGGCCGGGACGCCGCGGTGTCGATCCGAATGGTCGAGCGCCAGCCGGTGGAGGAGGCGGCGACCTTCGCCTTCGAGCTGGCCAGCCGCCACGGCTATCCGGTGACCTCGTCCTCGAAGTACACCATTCAGCGGGTGACGGACGGCCTGTTCGAGGAGGTGGCGCGCGAGGTGGCCGCGCAATACCCCGACGTGCCGCACACGGTCGAGCTGTTCGACGCGCTGCTCGCCAAGGTGGTGATCAAACCTTCGAGCTACCGCGTGGTGCTGGTGCTCAACGAGTACGGCGACTTTCTCTCCGACATGGCCTCGGGGCTGGTGGGCAGTCTGGGCACCGGCGCCAGCGGCAACTTCTCGTTCGACGCCGAGCGCCGGGTGGAGGTCGCGATGTTCGACCCCGCCGGTGGCACCGCGCCCGACATCGCCGGCCGGAACGTCTGCAACCCCACCGGCATGCTGCTGTCGTTCGGCATGCTGCTCGACCACGTCGAGCGGCGCGACCTGGGCGAGGCGCTGCGGAACAGCCTGTACTCGGCGATCCGCGAAGGCGAGTCGACGCGCGATCTGGGAGGCCAGCTCGACACCGACCAGTTCACCCGCACGGTGGTCGACCGGATGGTCGACCGGATCGCGGTCTGAGTCTCCTAGCCGGTGAGCTGGGCCTGGCCGTCGGGCAGAGGGTCGCGCTCGGCAGGCGGCGGCGGCTCCGGACGCACCGGCAGCCAGCGCCGGTACCACGGATCGAACAGCAGCAGGTGGAGCCAGGCGATCGCCCAGCCGACCGTTCCCAGCACCAGCAGCTGGACGGAGTGCACCAGCGTGCCGAGCAGGCGCGGGAACAGCGGCACCACCACCAGCGCCAGCGGCATCAGCACCGCCAGCCCGATCAGCACCTTGAGCGCGGTCGCCAGGGTCTCGACGCGGATCGCCAGATGGTCCTCGTCGTGCACCCACTCGCGCAGCAGCTCGACCAGATAGTGGGGCTCGAAAAGCGCCGTCCAGGCGAACCGCACGACCACCAGCAGACCGGCCGCCAGGGCGGCGAAGAACAGCCAGCGCGTCCAGTGCTGGGTGAGCCACGGGCGCCAGATCCGGAACAGCCGCTCGTGAGCCACGTCCAGCAGCCGCTCGAGCTTCCGCCGCCGCTCGGACTCGGGGCGCTGGCCGCACAGCAGCCCGTCGATGTCGCCCAGGAACGGCCAGCGGTGATCTGCCGGCCGGCCGGACTCGGCGGCCAGCTCGTTGACCCGCCCGAGCAGCCGGCCACCCTCCAGCCGCGCCTGCCGGTAGCCGCTGGCCATCAGGGCGAACGCCTCGGCGTCGCAGAAGGTGTCGAGGTCGGTGCGGATGTCGGACAGCTTGCGCTGCAGGCCGGCGATCACGCCGTACGAGGTGCGCCGCTCGCTGCCGGCGCCGCGCGGCTGCTGCGAGCGGTGCCGGTCGCGCGCCACCTTCTTGGGGTCGACGCAGTCCACCCAATCGACCGGCTCGCCCTCGAGGTCCTTGCGCAGGTCGATGTAGAACACGTGCCGCAGCAGGTCGGCCTCTTCGCGCACCCTGAGATCGCGGTACTGCGCCTGCCGCACCCGGTTCATGAGGATGGCGTTGGCGCGGAACGGCACGCGCAGCGGGCTGGGGCTCGGGTGGTCGTCGCTGTCCATCTGGCCGCTGGCGTCGCTCACCAGCATCACCCGGCAGTCCTGTTCGAGCAGGCTGGCGGTGCCCTGGTTGTCGAACACGCCGCCGTCCACCAGCCGCACCAGCTTGTCCTCGTACAGCTCGCGCAGGGTGGTCGGATCGAACAGCGCCGGCACCCCGGCCGACGCCGCCACCGCCTTGCCGAGGGTGGTGCGGCGGTGCGGCGGCGGCGCCTCGCGCGCCAGGTAGAGGCGGCGCAGGCGGTAGTTGGAGTCGACCTGCGGGTCGATGGCGGCCGGCGACTCGCCCATCCAGGTGGCGGTGAACTGCCAGTTGTGGCCGGTGTTGAGGGTGGTGGCGTTCAAGATCAGCATCGGCACCTTGTGCCGCCGCTTCCAGTTGTCGAGCGCCGGCCTGGAGCCCGGGCGCTCGCCGCGCGGGCCGCGCAGCACCAGCTCGCGGGCGGTGTTCTCGAGCAGCCAGCCGGGGATGTTCTTCAGGCCGCGCGCCTTCTCGAGCAGGGCGCGTGCCTCGTCCCACTGCTGCAGTCCGAAGTGCATCTGCGCCAGGTTGATCAGCGAGCGGAACTTGCCCTGCAGCTCCTCGGAGCTACCCAGCTCCGCCAGGATCCGGCGCCGCAGCTCGTCGGCCTCTACGATGCGCGCCTCGCCGCCGACCCCCTGGCGGCCGCCGCGCTCGACCTCGGCCTGCACGTCCAGCAGGTAGGCCACCTCGGCGGCGCTGCTCAGCCTGCCGCCGGGGGTCTCGGCCGCATCCATGGCACGCCGGTAGTAGTCACACGCCTGCCGGAGCTCGCCCTCCCGCAGGCCCCGCTCCCACAGCTGCTTGCAGATGAAGCCCGCCCGCTGCAGGGTGGTGCGGTCGGCGTCCGGGTCGTCGGGCCCGGAGCCGCCCGACTGCAGCACCTCCATCGCCCGGCGCAGCCGGTAGTCGGCGGACAGGTCGGTGGCGAGGGCGGTCACCAGCGCCAGCTCGGCGCGGATCTCGCGCCGCAGCTGCTCGAGCTCCTCGCCGTCGAGGCCGGGGGCCAGCTCGCGCAGCACCTCCTCCTTCTCGTCGTCCCAGAACTTGGTGCGCAGCAGCCGGCGCGCCAGGTTGATCGGGAAGCTCCGCCGCCGCAGCCGCTTGGCCAAGCGCAGCAACGCCGCCGGCTCCTTGGCGCGCGGGTCGTGCACGGCGCAGGTGGCCTGGGCGACCAGCACCTCGGCCAGCTCGCCGCGCTTCGCGGTCGCCTCGCCGGCGAGCACCGCGTCGGCCCGCTTCTGCTCCGGGCTCTGCCGCAGCAACAGCCTCAGGTAGCGGCTGACGGTGGA
>JBFGNS010000003.1:0-71184 GCA_041574955.1 Thermoanaerobaculia bacterium
GCGGTAGTCGACCCTCCGGCCGCCGTTGGTGGCCAGCAGGTTGATCCCCTTTGCGGTGTCGAGCGCGCTGCCGCCGCCGAGCGCCACCAGCAGGTCGGCGCGGTGCTGGCGCGCCGCCGCGGCGCCGCGCTCGACGTCGACGGCGCTCGGGTTCTCGGGCACCCGGTCGAAGACCGCGGCCTCGAGCCCCACCTGGCTCAGCCGCTCCAGCGCCGGCTCGACGTGGCCGGCGGCGCGCACCCCCGGATCGGTGACCACCAGCGGCCGGCCGGCGCCCAGCGCCGTCACCACCGCGGCCAGCTCGCCGGCCCGCCCGGCGCCGAAACGGACCCGCGCGCCGCCGATCGTGGCCTGCCAGTGTCGGGTGGTGTCGGGCATGACGGGTGGCTTCCCTGCTGCCGGCGCGGCTCCGCCGGCGGCGGGCGAGAGCGCATTCTCCCAGAGTCGTCCCCAGGAGTCGGCCGGTGGGCGGCCCACGCACTGTCTACGCGCCGCGGCCGGTGCGCGTTCTGCTCGGCGGCCGTCGAACCACCGGTCGGGGTCTGCCGCCGCCGGCGAGCCGGCTGCTAGACTCCGACTCCGGTCTCGAGGCAGCTGCGCCCGGTCCGCCTCGCCAGGCGGCGTGGCCGAGCGCGGGCTGCGCCGCGCCGGTGAGAGGAGGACGGCGATGATTCGATCGAAGGCGGTGGGCCTCGGTGTGCTGGCGGCGCTGCTGCTGGCGCCCGCGGCGGGAGGCGAGAGCCACCAGGAGGCGGCACCCCAGCCGCCGCCGTTCTACTACGTCTGGACGGACCACGTGGCGGTGGCCGACGCGGCGGCGTACGAAGCGGCTCTGGCGGCGGTGATCGACAGGCTCAAAGCGACCGAAGAGGGCCGCAAGCTGCGTTTCGTGACGCTGGCCAGCCCGCAGAGCGGTTACTCGAGCGTCGTCCCGCTGGCCGACCTCGGCGACCTGGCGCGCGCCAACCGCGACTTCCTGGCCGCCACCGAGGCGGTGGGCGGCATGGATGCGTGGAACGAGGTGAGCCGCCACGTCAGCCACGGCTCGGCGCAGCTGCTGGCGCTGCGCCTGGATCTGTCCTACCTGCCGGCCGAGCCGCGCGCCGTGGAGGCGACCGGCACACTGCGCTGGTACGACTGGTGGTACGCCGAGCCGGGCGAGGACGACGATCTCGAGGCGGTGGCCCGCAGGTTCGTCGAGCTGGCGGCGGCGAAGGGCAGCGACACCGGCTGGCGGGTCTACCAGGCGCTCACCGGCGAGGACCTGCCGCTCTACATGGTGGTGACGACGGCGACGGACGTCTTCGAGTACCACGCCAACGAGGCGCGCATACGGGCGCTGATGGGTGAGGCAGGCGACAAGCTGCTCGCCGAGGCCAACGCCTGCACCCGCCGGCTGGAGCACAGCTGGTCGGTGGTGCGCCGGGACCTGTCCATGGACCGCTAGGGCTTGCCGGCTCCGAGGGTCGCCGCGCCGTGCACGGTCCCACGGTGACGCCGGCGCCGGCGGGAGCTGGCGGTCGTAGAGGGAGAAGACGGGAGTCGCAGCGACCTCTCGCCGACATGTCCAAGTTTGTGCTCGCCGATCACCAAGCCGCGGCCGGCGGTAGCCACCTGCCGGATCTGCTAGGATCCGCGCGCCCTGGCGGTCGGTCGGGCCCCGTGCGGCTGCGGCATGCTGGCCCTCGCTTCGACGCGGAAGTGCTCGGCGGATGAACACCGGTTTCGATCCCATTGATGTCGTCGTCCCGGTCTACAACGAAGAGTCGGGCCTCGCCGAGTTCCACGAGCGAATCCGCAGGATCGACTTGCCGTTGCGGCTCATCTTCGTCGACAACGCCTCCACCGATCAAAGCCTGGAGATCCTGCGGTCATTCCCCGACGTCACGATCATCGAGCACGACGAGAACGAGGGCTATGGCGCATCGATTCGCGATGGCCTCGCCCGCTCCACGGCCGAGGCCGTCGTGATCATCGACGCCGACTGCGAGTATCCCCCCGAGGTGATTCCCCAGCTGATGGGCGCCCTGGAGCGGAGCGACGCGGTCTACGCGAGCCGCTTTCTCGACCGGCGGAACCTGCACATGTCGCTACCCAGGCGGCTGGGCAACAAGGCCGTCACGCTGCTGTTCAACCTGCTGTTCAGGCAGCGTCTGACCGATCTGTACACCGGCTGCAAGGCCCTGCGCCGCCGGTCGTTCACCGGCATCTCGCTCGAGCGGCGGGGTTTCGAACACGTCCTCGAGCTGGCCGCGCGGCTGGCGAGGAAGGGAGAGCGCATCGCGGAAGTGCCGATCGCGTACAGTCCGAGACAGAGCGGAGCGTCGAAGATGAGGCACGTGTCCGAGACCGTCAAGTTCTGCTTCCTGCTCGTTCGCTACCGGCTGACCGCCTGACGCCCGTCGGCAGCCCGAGGCGCCGCTTGGACCCGTGAGCAAGCTGTACGGCCTGATACCCGCTGCTGGCAGGGGAACGCGGGCGTATCCCTACACCCAGCGGACCCCCAAGGCCATGCTGCGGGTCAACGGCGTCCCGAACATCGAGAGGATCATCCGCATCATGCGCGATGATCTGGACATCGACGAGGTGTGCATCATCACCGGCCCTCACGGCGAGTTGATACGGGACTACCTCGGCGATGGCGGCCGATTCGGCGTCCGTGTCTCGTACGTGCACAACGACGCCACCGACCTGGGTCTCGCCTACTCGATTCTGCTGGGTAGGGAGATGGTGGATGACTACTTCTGCGTAATGCTGTCCGACGAATGCTACATCGACACCAACCACCGCGAGCTGACTGCTTCGCCCTACCGAGACTCCATGGTGACCTGTGGGGTGTTGCGGATGGACGACACCAGGGTCATCCAACGCAACTACTCGGTCGAGGTCGACGGCGAGTGGGTGGTGAGGCTCGTCGAGAAGCCGAAGCAGGTGACCAGCAATCTGTTGGGTCTCGGGACGTTCGTCTTCCATCCCGGCATCTTCGAGGTGCTCGAGACTGCCTACGCGGAGGCGGAGGGCGGGAGCGTCGACCTGGTCACCCTCCTCGGGCAGCTGTGCACCCGTGGCGAGAGGATCCGCTACTTCGAGGTGGTGGGTGACTATGTGAACATCAACGACCGCGACGGGCTGCAGCTGGCCAGGTACCACGCCCGCCAGAGGGCGATGGACGAGATCGAGATCTCGCTGCTGATCTACAGCGAGGGAGATGAGCAGGACATCCGCCTCACCCTGAGGGAATACGCTCGCGAGCAGCACATCAACCGGATCTTCGTGATCCTCCCGGACGACAACGAGATCGAGAACCTGGTGGCAGAAACCGGGGCCACGATCATCAAGTGCCCACCGGGGATCGTGCACTACGGCGAGAAGATCAAGTACGCGATGGAGCGAGTGCCTGGAGACGTGCTCATGCTGACCGAAGCCAACTACTCGTTCCACCGCCGTGACGTGTCCAAGCTGCTCGCCTATCTACCGGAGGCGGACATGGTGATCGGCACCAGGACGACCCGCCAGTTGATCGAGCAGGGTTCGAACATGCGGGGCATCGTGCGGCTGGGCAACGTCATCCTGGCCAAGTTCCTGGAGTTCCTCTGGTTGAGCCGCGACTGTCGTTTCACCGACGTCGGTTGCACGTTCAGGGCGCTCTGGCGCACGTCATTCGACGACATTCGCCAGAACCTGGTGTCTCGCGGCCCCGAGTTCTCGGCCGAGATGATGATCGGGCTGCTGGAAGCGCGCGAGAGGATCATCGAGATTCCGGTGAGCTACCACAGCCGCAGCTACTCCATGTATCGCAAGTACCAGAACGTGAGCACCTTCTGGCGGATGGCCAGACTTCTCGTCGCGAGGCGCTTGCGGTGGCTGTGGAGCTCGCGGCCGTTCAAGAGTTGAGGGACCCGGCTGGGTCGTGGGTCAACTGACCCGCTGCCCCCGGAGGGCCGGCGTTGCATTCGCGCCGTCTTCGTCGCAGACTCGAACCCCTGAGGAGCACGCCTTGGAACCGACAGCGACCCCCGACGACAACTCCGAAGCCAGCCGGCAGGCGGTCGCGCCGCTGATGGACGCTGCCGGCGCCGAGCTGCAGGCGGCGCTCGGAGACCTGGCGGAGCGGTTCGGCGGCGCCGCCGATCCCGAGCGCACCGCCGAGGAGCGGCTCGAGCTGTTCGAGGACCTGACCGACTCGGAGGTCGGTGACAACTCGCTCGGCCGCGCCCGCAACCTGGAGCGCGAAAGCGGCCTCAGGCAGCTGTGGATCCAGTTCGAGGGCGGCAACCCCACCGGCACCCAGAAGGACCGTATCGCCTTCGCCCAGGCGCACGACGCGCTGCGCCGCGGCTTCGACACGCTGACGGTGGCGAGCTGCGGCAACTACGGCGCCGCGCTGGCGCTGGCCGCCTCGCTCGCCGGCCTGCGCTGCCTGGTCTACATCCCGTCGAGCTTCCACACCCGCCGGGTGGAGGAGATCGAGCGTCTCGGCGCCGAGGTGGCGCGCTCGCCCGGCGACTACGAGTCGGCGGTGGCGGCGTCGCGCGAGCATGCCGAGCGCGACGAGCTGTACGACGCCAACCCGGGCAGCGCCAACACCGCGCTGCAGCTCGCCGCCTACGGTGAGATCGCCAACGAGATCTACGACGAGCTGCGCGACGCGCCGGCGATCGTGGCTGTGCCGGTGTCGAACGGCACCACCCTGGCGGGCATCTACAAGGGGTTCGTGCGGCTCCACCGGCGCGGCAAGACGTCGCGCGTGCCGCGCATGGTGGCCGGCTCGTCGTCGGGCAAGAACCCGATCGTGCGCTCGTTCGCCCGCAAGCTCGAGCACTGCGAGGACCTGGACCCCGCCAAGGTGCGAGAGACGGCGGTCAACGAGCCGCTGATCAACTGGCATTCGTACGACGGCGAGGCGGCGCTCGACGCCATCCGCGACTCGGGCGGCTGGGCGGCCGACGCCAGCGACCGCGTGATGCTGCGCCAGGCGCGCAACCTGTCGGCGAAGGAGGGGCTCAACGCGCTGCCGGCCTCGTGCGCCGGGCTCGCGGTGCTGCTCGCCGGACACGCCGCCGAGCCGCTGCCAGCCGACCGCTATGTCGTTGTTCTGACCGGGAGACGCCGATGAACGAGCCGCTCGACGGCACTGCCGTCGTCTACTGCGAGAGCGCCTTCGGCACCACCAACGGCAAGACCGCCCACGGCCTGGTGCGCCGCACCGCGCGCTACCGGGTGGGCTCGGTGATCGACTCGCGGCACGCCGGCAAGGACGCCGGCGAGCTGCTCGACGGCCGGCCGAACGGCATCCCGCTGGTCGGCGACCTCGCAGCCGCGCTGTCCGCCGCCGCCGCCTCGGGTCCGCCGGCGAGCCATTTCGTGGTCGGGCTGGCGCCCGACGGCGGGCGGCTGCCGGCGCCGGCTCGTGCCGCGGTGCGCGCCGCCATCGAGGCCGGTCTCCATGTCGACAGCGGCCTGCACGACTTCCTGTCCGAGGACCCGGTGCTGGCGCCGCTGGCGGCGGAGAGGGGCGTGCGCATCCGCGACATCCGAAAGCCGCCGCCGCGCGACGAGCTGCACTTCTTCAGCGGCAAGATCGAGCAGGTCACGAGCTTCAAGGTGGCGGTGCTGGGCACCGACTCGGCGGTCGGCAAGCGCACCACCGCCTGGCTGCTGGTGGAGGCGCTCGCGGCCGCCGGCACCGGCGCCGAGATGGTCGGCACCGGCCAGACCGCCTGGCTGCAGGGCGCCCGCTTCGCCACCGTCAGCGACTCGCTGGTGAGCGACTTCGTCTCCGGCGAGATGGAGCACGTCGTCTGGTCGGCTTGGCACGAGCGACGGCCGGAGGTGATCGTGATCGAGGGCCAGGGCAGCCTGATGAACCCGGCCTACCCCGGCGGCTTCGAGATCCTGGCCGGTGGTCGGCCGGACGCGATCATCGTGCAGCACGCGCCGGCGCGCAAGGAGTACGACGGCTTCCCGGGCTATCCGCTCCACCCGCTCGATCACCAGATCCGCGCCCTCGAGCTCGTCTCCGGCAAGCCGGTGGTGGCGGTGACGGTGAACCACGAGAACCTGACGCCCGAGGAGACCGCCGAGGCCTGCCGGACGATCACCGCCGAGACCGGTCTGCCGGCGTTCGACGTGCTGCTCGAGGGGGCCGCCGGGCTGGCGGAGGTCATCCGCCTGCACGCCGCGGCCGCCGCGACCGAGCGGGGCGATGGCTGAGGCCGGCGGCGCCGGGGCGCTCGCCCGGCTGCTGGTCATCGACCGGCTGGAGGTCGGCCCGGTCGAGCTCGAGCCGCGCCGGCTGACCGCCCGTTACCGTGTCGAGCGTGGCGGCGAGAGCGCCGAGACCGAGCTGGGCTACCGCTTCGAGCAGCACGTCTTCGACCCCGACGATCCGGCGGCGCGCAACCTGGCCGCGGTGGCGGCGTCGCAGGTGGCGCTCAACTACGGCCTGTTCTGCCGCCGCATCGTGCTGCGCGGGCCGCTCGATGCGCTCGACCGCCGGTTCCTGGTCGAGATGGCCGCCAACACGGCGCGCGAGATCTACGTCAAGAAGCTGCTCGAGCCCAACCCGTTCCTGGTCGGCGACGCCGTCGGGCTGCCGGTGGAGCGGCGCCGCAGCTACCTGCAGGCCGAGATCGAGTTCCCCGACGCGGTGGCGACGGTGGCGCCCGGCGGCTGGTCCACCGGCTCGACCGTGCCGGCGGTGCTGGCCAGCGGCGGCAAGGACAGCCTGCTGAGCTACGGCCTGCTCGACGAGCTGGGCCTGGCGCCGCACTCGGTGTTCGTCAACGAGTCGGGCCGCCACTGGTACACCGCGCGCAACGGCTACCGCCACCTGCGCGACAGCGTGCCCGAGCGCACGGCGCGCGTCTGGACCAGCTCGGACCGGGTGTTCAACTGGATGCTGCGGCAGCTGCCGTTCATCCGGCCCGACTTCGCCGACGTGCGCGCCGACGAGTACCCGATCCGGCTGTGGACGGTGGCGGTGTTCCTGTTCGGCGCGCTGCCGGTGCTGCGCGCGCGCGGTCTCGGCCGGCTGGTGATCGGCGACGAGTTCGACACCAGCGTGCGGCTGCGCCACGAGGGTGTCCCGCACTACGACGGGCTGTTCGATCAGAGCCGCCGGTTCGACGAGCGGCTGACCCGCTACTTCGTCGACAAGGGCTGGGGGGTGCGCCAGTTCTCGCTGCTGCGGCCGCTCTCGGAGCTGCTCATCCAGCGGCTGCTGGGCGAGCGCTACCCCGAGCTCCACCGCCACCAGGTCTCCTGCCACGCGACCCATATCGAGGACGAGCGCACGCGGCCTTGCGGCAGGTGCGAGAAGTGCCGCCGCATCGTCGGCATGCACCTGGCGCTGGGTCTCGACGCCACCGCCTGCGGCTACAGCGAGGCCCAGGTCGAGCGCTGCCTGGCCGAGCTGGCGCGTCGCGGCGTCCACCAGGAGGCCGCCGGCGCCCGCCAGCTGGCCTGGATGCTGCGCGGCCGTGAGCTGCTGCCGCCCGACGCCCCCGGGCTGGCGGCGGCGCGCGAGCACCCCGAGATCCTGCGCCTGCGCTTCCACCCCGAGGCGTCGCCGCCGCAGGCCGTACCGTCGGACCTGCGGTCCGGCGTCTGGCGGCTGATGCTCGAGCACGCCGACGGCGCGGTCGAGCGGCAGGCGCGGCAGTGGGTTCCGTTCGAGCCGCTGGCGCCCGAGGTGCTGGCGCTGCCGTACCCGTTCGAGCCGGCGCCGGCCGAGCGGCCGCCGCCGCCGCCCAGCGGCGGGCCGTCGGGCTACCTGCTGGGCGAGCTCACCTGGCCGGTCGCCGAGGCGCGGCTGGCCGAGACCGACACCGCGCTGCTGCCGGTGGGCGCCATCGAGCAGCACGGCCTGCATCTGCCGCTCGACACCGACTCCTGGGACGCCGACCACGTCTGCCGGAGGGTGGCCGAGAACTGCAGCGATCCCAGGCCGCTGGTGCTGCCGTTGATCCCCTACGGCGTCTCGTACCACCACCTCGACTTCCCGGGCACGCTCTCGGTCAGCCCCGAGACGCTGTCGCGGCTGGTCTACGAGATCGGGATCAGCGCCGCCCGCCACGGCATCCGCAAGCTGGTGATCGTCAACGGCCACGGCGGCAACGCCCCGACCCTCCAGTTCGCCGCCCAGATCATCAACCGCGACGCCCACATCTTCACCTGCGTCGACTCGGGCGAGACATCCGACGCCGACATCGAGCGCATCGTGGAGACCGAGGGCGACGTGCACGCCGGCGAGATCGAGACCTCGACCGCTCTGGCCAGCCGGCCGGAGCTGGTGGACATGAGCCGCGCGCGGCCCGAGGTGCAGCGGTTCTCGAGCCAGTACCTCAACTTCGGCTCCAAGCGATCGGTGGAGTGGTACGCGCACACCTCGCGCATCTCCGAGACCGGCGTGATGGGCGATCCCACCAAGGCCAGCCGCGAAAAGGGCGAGCGGATCTGGCGGGTGATGATCGACCGGCTGACCGAGTTCGTCGAGTCGCTCAAGCGGATGAGCCTCGACGAGATCCACGAGCAGCGGTTGTGAGGCGGCCGGCGGCGGGCGACACCGCCGGCGGCGCCGGGTCGCCATGAAGATCGTCCGGCTCGAGGCGTGGAGCGTGCGGCTCGGGCTGCGCGAGCCGTACGCCATCGCCTACGACCGGATCGAGTCGGTGGACAACGTCTTCGTGCGGCTGGTCACCGACAGCGGCCCGCCGGGCTACGGCTGCGCCGCACCCGATCCGGCGGTCACCGGAGAGAGCGCGGCGGCGGTGCTGGCGGCAGTCGAGAGCGCCGGCAGCGAGCTGCGCGGCGCCGACCCGCTGCGCCGCATGCGGCTGCTCGAGCGGCTGCGCGAGCCGCTGGCCGATCGCCCCGGCGCGCTGTCGGCCATCGACATGGCGCTCCACGACCTGCTCGGCAAGGCCAGCGGCCTGCCGTTGTGGCGGCTGCTGGGCGGCTACCGCGAGTCGATCGCCACCAGCGTCACCATCGGCATCCTGCCGCTCGACGAGACGCTCGAGCGCGCCCGCAGGCATGTGGGCGAGGGGTTTCGCAGCCTCAAGCTGAAGGGCGGGCTCGACGTCGAGCTGGACGTGGAGCGGGTGCGGCGCACGCGCGAGACGGTGGGCCAGAAGGTCGAGCTCCGATTCGACGCCAACCAGGGCTACAGCTACGACGACACCATGCGGTTCGTCGAGGGGGTGCGGGAGGCGCGGCTCGAGCTCCTTGAGCAGCCCACCGCGGCCGGCGAGGCGGATCTGCTGGGTCGCGTCACCGCCGCCGTCGAGCTGCCGGTGATGGCCGACGAGAGCCTGCTGACCCTGCGCGACGCCTTCCGGCTGGCGGGCGACGAGCTGGCCGATATGGTCAACGTCAAGCTGGTCAAGGTGGGCGGTCTGGCCGAGGCGCTGCGGATCACCGCGGTGGCGCGCGCGGCGCGGCTCGAGGTGATGGTCGGCTCGATGGACGAGTCGGCGCTCGGCATCGCCGCCGGCCTCGCCCTCGCGCTGGCCCGACCGGGCGTCGCCTACGCCGACCTCGACGGGCACCTGGAGCTCGTCGACGACCCGGCGGCGGGGGCGGTCGTGCTGCGCGGCGGCGAGCTCCATCCCAGCGACGCGCCGGGGCTCGGGGTGGAGCTGCCGGACTGAGTCCACGCGCCGCCCCGGTGGGGTATCGTGGGTAGGCAAACGCTCGCGCCGCGACTCGGCTCGGTCGCCCACCGCCGCCGCAGTCGGGCTCCGCTCCTCCGACGCGCCGTGGACGACTCTCTCGAAGGCCGACTCTGAATGTGCGGACTGGTAGGCATTCTCGGCGGCGGCTCGCCCGCTGAGCGCCGCGAGCTGGCGGCACGGATGGCCGGCACCCTCGGCCACCGCGGGCCTGACGGCGAGGGCCTGTTCTCCGACGAGGAGTGCGCGCTCGGCTTCCGGCGACTGGCGATCGTCGACCTCGACGCCGACTCGCCGCCGTTTCCCAACGAGGACGGCACGGTGTGGAGCCTGGCCAACGCCGAGATCTACAACTCGGCCGAGCTCGAGGCCGGGCTGGTCGAGCGCGGCCACCGGCTGCGCACCCGGGTCGACACCGAGGTCATCCCGCACCTGTACGAGGAGCGCGGCGCCGATCTGGTCGCCGAGCTCAACGGCATGTTCGCGCTGGCGGTGTGGGACGCGCCGCGCCGGCGGCTGGTGCTGGCGCGCGACCGGGCGGGCGAGAAGCCGCTCTACTGGTGGCAGCGCGACGGCGAGCTGGCGTTCGCCTCCGAGCTGAGGGCGCTGGTAGCCCATCCGCGGGTCGGCCGCCAGATCGACCCGGTGGCGCTGTCGCGCTACCTGCTGCACGACTTCTTCCCGGCGCCCCTGACGCCGTTCGCCGGCGTCCGCAAGCTGCCGGCCGGCCACCTGCTGGTGGCGAGTGGCGGCGAGGTCGTGGTGCGCCCGTACTGGGACCTGGCCGAGCACTTCGGCGCGCCCGAGCTCGGCCGGCGGCTGCCGGGCCTGGTGGCCGAGGAGCTGGACGAGCGAATCGGCCGGGCGGTGGAGCGGCGGCGGCGCAGCGACGTGCCGGTGGGGGTGTTCCTGTCGGGCGGCATCGACTCGTCCACCGTGCTGGCCCACATGGCCGAGCAGCAGGGCCCCGGGGTGCCGGTCTTCTCGCTCGGCCACCGTGACCTCGGCTTCGACGAGTCGCGCTTCGCCCGCGACACGGCGCGCCACTTCGACGCCGACTTCCACGAGCTGGTGCTGGACGAGGCCGACCTCGCCGACGGGCTCGACGCCGTCGGCGCCGGCTTCGACGAGCCGCTGGGCGACGCATCGATCATTCCCTCCCACCTGCTGGCGCGCTTCGCCCGGCAGCGGGTCAAGGTGGTGCTGTCGGGCGAGGGCGCCGACGAGCTGTTCGCCGGCTACCCGACCTACCTCGGCCACCGGCTGGCCGAGCGCTACCGCCGGCTGCCGCCGGGGCTGCGGCGGTGGCTGGTGCGGGCCGTGGCGCGGCTGATGCCGGTGAGCATGGGCAACGTAGCTGCCGACTACCTGCTCAGCCGGTTCGCGGCCGCCGCCGAGCGCGAGCTGGTGGAGCGCCACCACGTCTGGTTCGGCAGCCTGGGACCGGGGCGGCAGGGGGAGGTGCTGGCGGCGCGGGTGACCGCCCGGCTGGCGGGCGACGATCCGCTGGCCTCGGCGCGGGCGCGGCTCGACGGGCGGCAGCTGCCCGACGACCTGGCGCGGCTGCTCTACACCGACTTCACGATGTACCTGCAGGACGACCTGCTGACCAAGGTGGACCGCGCCACCATGCTGGCCTCGCTCGAGGCGAGGGCGCCGTTTCTCGACCACGAGCTGGCCGAGTTCGCCGCTGGCCTGCCGTCGTCGCTCAAGCTGCCGCCGACGCTGGTGCCGACAGGCGCTACCGGCAAGGCGATCCTGCGCCAGGCCGTGCGTCACCGCCTGCCGCCGGCGGTGCTCGGCCGGCGCAAGCGCGGCTTCAACATCCCGTTCTCGCGCTGGCTGCTCCACGGCCTGGGCGAGCGGCTGCGCGACCGGTTCAGCCGCGAGCGGGTGGAGGCGCGCGGCCTGCTGTCGCCGGCCGGCGTGGCGCGACTGCTCGACGAGCACCTGTCGCGCGCCGCCGACCACCGCAAGCCGCTGTTCACGCTGCTGGTTCTCGACCTGTGGTGCGACCGCGAGTTCGGCGAGACGGCGCCGGTACCGCTGGCCGCCGGGTCGGGCGAGGAGGCGGGGTGAGCGTACGCCGCCGGCCGGCGGCCGGGTCGTGGCGCGTGCTGGTGGTCGCCGCGGCGCTGGCGGCGGCGCCGGCGGCCGCCGAGCCGGCGGCGGTGCGCATCGGGGTGGTGGTGGACGGTCCCTGGGAGGGCAACCAGGCAGTCCTGGACCTGACGGTGGCGGAGGTGACGGCGCTCACCGCCGGCGAGTTCGAGGTCGGCTTCCCGGCCGCCGCCCACCTCATCGGCGACTGGACCTTCGACACGGCGCGCGCCAACCTGGAGCGGCTGCTGGCCGACCCCGGCGTCGACCTGGTGATCACCTGGGGGCTGCTGGCGTCGCACGCGGTGTGCTGCGTGGGCGAGCTGGACAAGCCGGTGGTGGCGCCGGTGGTGGCCGATCCGTTCTTGCAGGGGCTGCCGCTCGCCGGCGGTGCCAGCGGCGTGCCCAACCTGAGCTACGTCGCGCTCGAGAACGCCACCGCCCGCGAGCTGGCGCTGTTCCAGCGCATCGTGCCGTTCTCCAAGATCACCTTCCTGAGCACCCGTGAGTTCCTGGAGGCGGTGCCCGACGTGCCGCTGCGCAGCCTCGAGCTGGCGGCGCGCGCCGGTCTCGAGGCCGATTTCGTCGGCCTCGGCAGCGACCCCGAGGAGGCGCTGGCCGCCATCCCGGGCTCGACCGAGGCGGTCTACGTCTGGCCGCAGTTCCAGATGGGGGAGGAGGGCTTCCGGCGGCTGGTTGACGGACTCAACGCCCGCAAGCTGCCGAGCTTCTCGGCGCTCGGCGGCCGCTACGTCGAGGCCGGCATGCTGGCCACCGCCCAGTCCGACGACTTCTTCCAGCGGCTCAGCCGGCGGGTCGCACTCAACGTGCAGCGCATCCTGCTGGGCGAGCCGCCGGCGTCCATACCGGTCGACTTCCGCTACCGCGAGCGGCTGGCGATCAACATGGCAACCGCCCGCGCCATCGGCGTCTCGCCGGGCTGGGACGTGCTGGTCGAGGCGCGGCTGCTGCACGCCGAGGAGTCGGGTCTGCCGGCGCTGACGCTCGAGCGCGCCGTCGAGCAGGCGCTGGCCGACAACCCCGAGCTGGCCGCGGCGCGACGTGAGCTGGCCGCCGGAGAGCAGCAGGTGGCGGCGGCCCGCGCCGCCTTGCGGCCGCGGCTCGAGCTGTCGGGCTCGGCGCTGGCGATCGACGACGACCGCGCCGCCGCCAGCTTCGGCTCGCAGCCCGAGCGCACCACGCTGGGGTCGCTGGCCCTCGGCCAGCTGGTGTTCTCGGAGCCGGCGCGGGCCAACCTGGAGATCGAGCGCCGGCTGCAGGCCGGCCGCGAGGCCGACTTCGAGAGCCGCCGGCTGGACCTGGTACGGGAGACGGCGGTGGTCTACCTCAACCTGCTGCGCGCCAAGACCCTGGTCGAGGTGCAACGCAACAACCTCGAGCTGACGCGCTCCAACCTGGAGCTGGCCGAGCTGCGGCGGGCGATCGGCGCCGCCAACCCGGCCGAGGTCTACCGCTGGCAGAGCCGCATCGCCACCGATCGTAAGGCGCTGATCGAGGCTCAGGCCAGCCGCCGCATAGCCGAGATCGCGCTCAACCGCCTGCTCGGCCGGGATCTGGAGGAGCAGTTCCTGACCGAGGAGGTGGACCTCGAGGATCCCGACCTGATCACGGGCCAGGAGCGGTTCCGCGGCTACACCACCACGCCGCGTCGCTTCCGCCTGCTGCGCGACTTCATGGTCGAGGAAGGGCTGACCGCGGCGCCCGAGCTGCGCCGGCTGGACCGCGCCATCGCCGCCCAGGAACGCGCGCGGGCCGCCGCGCGGCGCGCCTTCTGGCTGCCGGCGATCGGTCTGCGTGCCGGGGTCGACCAGCGGCTCAGCGCGGCCGGCGCCGGCAGCGCCGGTGGCCCTGTGCTGCCGGGCCTGGCGTTGCCGCGGGCCGACGACACCAGCTGGAGCCTGGGTCTGTCCGCTTCGCTGCCGCTGTTCGCCGGCGGCGAGCGGCGGGCCGAGGTCGAGCGCGCCGAGGCCGAGCTCGACCGGCTGGGTCTGGCGTTCGACGCCACCGCCGACCGCATCGAGCAGCGCATCCGCTCCGGCATCGAGGTGGCGCGCGCCTCGTTCGCCGGCATCGAGCTGTCGCGTGAGGCCTCGGCGGCGGCCCGCAGCAGCCTCGAGCTGGTGGCCGACGCCTACGCCCGCGGAGCGGTGTCGATCCTCGACCTGCTCGACGTGCAGAACGCGGCGCTCAACGCCGAGCTGCTGGCGGCCAACGCGGTCTACGACTTCTTCGTCGATCTGATGGAGGTGCAGCGCGCCGCCAGCCGCTTCGACTTCTTCCTCGACATCGGGGCGCGCGACCTGTGGTACCAGCGCCTCGAGCTGTACTTCGATCGGGCCGGCCACAGCCCGGGGGAGTCCACCAGATGAGAGCTACCGCCGCCACCGCCGTCCTGCCGTTCGTCTGGCTGCTCGCCGGCTGTGCCGGCGAGCCGGAGCCGCCGGCGCCCGAGATCCGGCCGGTGCGCACGCACCGCGTCGCGCCGAGCGAGGGCGCCGAGCTGCGCACCCTGGCCGGCGTCGCCCGCGCCGGCGTCGAGTCGCGTCTGAGCTTCCGCGTCGGCGGCACCGTGCAGCAGCTGCGGGCGGCGCTCGGCGACCGTGTGCGCGCCGGTCACGTGCTGGCGGTGCTCGATCCGGCCGACTACGAGCTGCAGGTCGAGGAGGCCGAAGCGGCGCTGGCGCAGAGCCAGGCCGGCCTGCGGCGTGCCGAGGCCGACTACGACCGTGTGCGCGCGCTGTACGAGAACAACAACGCCTCGAAGAGCGAGCTGGACGCCGCCCGCGCCGCGGCCGAGTCGGCCGAGGCGGTGGTGGAGAGCGGCGCCAAGCGGCTCGAGCTGGCCCGCCGTCAGGTCGACTACACGGTGCTCAGGGCGCCCAGCGACGGGGCGATCGCGATGGTCACCGTCGAGGTCAACGAGAACGTGCGCAGCGGCCAGGAGGTGGTGCTGCTGGTCATCGGCAGCCACCCCGAGGTGCAGGTGGCGGTGCCCGAGGTGCTGATTCCGCGGGTCTACGCCGGCCAGCCGGTGACGGTCGAGCTGGCCGCGCTTGGTGGCCGCCGCCTCGACGGCGTGGTGAGCGAGGTGGGGGTCGCGATGACCGGCACCGCGAGCACCTTCACCGTTACCGTGCGGCTGGTGGACGCCCACCCTGCGATCCGCTCCGGCATGGCGGCCGACGTCACCTTCCGGCTGGTCGACGAGAACGCCAGCGAGCGGCTGTTGGTGCCGCCGGTGGCGGTGGGCGAGGACCGTCATGGGCGGTACGTGTTCGTGGTGCGCCAGCTCGACGACGGCACCGCGCGCGTCGAGCGCCGCGGCGTCACCGTCGCCGCCAGCGGCGGCGTCGGCGGCATCGAGATCGTCGACGGCCTGGAAGCCGGCGAGCTGATCGTCACCGCCGGCCTGCGCCGCATGTCCGAGGGGATGCGGGTGCGGCCGGTCGATGCCGGAGAGCCGATGTGAGCCTGACGCGCTCGGCCATCGACAACGACCGGGTCACCCTGGTGCTGCTGGCAGTGCTGCTGGTGGCCGGCATCCAGGCCTACCTGGGCATGCCGCAGGCCGAGGATCCGGGTTTCACCATCCGCACCGCGATGGTGCTGACCTACTTTCCCGGCGCCAGCCCGCAGCGCGTCGAACAGCTGGTCACCGACAAGCTGGAGAAGGCGATCCAGGAGCTGCCGCAGCTCGAGTCGGTGGTCAGTCAGTCGAAGACCGGCGTGTCGATCGTGCTGGTCAACATCCTGGAGAGCTACCGCGAGATGCGGCCGATCTGGGACGATCTGCGCCGCAAGGTCGACCGCGCGGCCGGCGAGCTGCCCGACGGCGTCATCGGGCCGACGGTCAACGACGAGTTCGGCGACGTCTTCGGCACGGTGGTCACCGTCGCCGGCGACGGCTACTCCTACGCCGACCTCAAGCGCATCGCCGACGAGGTGCGCGACGAGCTGCTGCTGATCGGGGAGGTGGCCAAGGTCGACATCTTCGGCGCCCAGCAGGAACGGGTGTTCGTCGAGTACTCGAACGCCCGGCTGGCGGAGCTCGGCCTGGCGCCGCTGCAGCTGCGCAACATCCTGGAGAGCCGCAACATCATCAACCCCGGCGGCGATATCCGCACCGACGAGGAGGTGATCGTCTTCGAGCCCACCGGCAGCTTCGAGTCGGTGGAGGACCTCAAGCGCACGGTCATCACCCTGCCGGGGCGCAGCGAGCTGCTCTACCTGCAGGACGTGGCGACGATCTACCGCGGCTACGTCGACCCGCCGACCACCCGCATGCGCGCCAGCGGCGAGCCGGCGCTGGCGCTGGCGGTGTCGCTCAGGGAGGGCGGCAACATCCTCGACCTCGGCTCGGCGGTCGCGAGCACGGTCGAGCAGCTCCGCACCATCTACCCGGTGGGAGTCGACTTCGACTTCGTGGCGTTCCAGGCGCAGGCGGTCGACCGCAAGGTGTCCGACTTCCTCGGCAATCTGGTGCAGGCGGTGGCCATCGTGCTGGCGGTGATGCTGCTGAGCCTCGGCCCGCGCACCGGGCTGGTGGTGGCCAGCCTGATCCCGATGGCGATGGTCGCCAGCTTCATCTTCATGGCGCTGTTCGACGTCGGCATCAACCAGATGTCGCTGGCGGCGCTGATCATCGCGCTCGGCTTGCTGGTGGACAACGCCATCGTGATGTCGGAGTCGATCCTGGTCCAGATGGGGGAGGGCAGGCCGGCGGTCGAGGCGGCGGTGGATTCGGCCGCCGAGCTGCGCATGCCGCTGCTGACCTCGTCGCTGACCACCGCCGCCGCCTTCCTGCCGATCGCCCTGGCGCGCTCGACCACCGGCGAGTACACCCAGACGCTTTTCCAGGTGGTGACCATCACCCTGCTGTGCTCGTGGGTGCTGTCGCTGACCATGGTTCCGCTGCTGTGCGTGCTGTTTCTCAGACCGCGCCGGCGGGCGCCGGCGGCCGCCTTCGACACGCCGTTCTACCAGCGCTACCGCCGGCTCCTGGTGGCCGTGCTGCGCCGTCCGTGGCTCAGCCTGGCGCTGGTGGCGCTGGTGTTCTTCGGCGCCCTGCAGCTGATGCGGCTGGTGCCCAAGATCTTCTTCCCGCCCAACGACCGGCCGACGCTGCTGGCCGAGCTGCGGCTGCCGACCGGCTCGCCGCTGTCGGCGACCGAGGCGCTGGTGGTGGAGGTGGAGGGTTTCCTGCGCGAGGAGCTGCTGCTGGCGCCGGCCGACCTGGCGGCCGGTGACGAGGGCGTCGTCAACTGGGCCAGCTTCATCGGCGAGGGCGCGCCGCGCTTCTTTCTCTCGTACACGCCGGAGCCGGCGAGCCCGGAGTTCGCCGTGCTGGTGATCAACGCCACGTCGCGCGAGTTCGTCGACGTCGCGGTCGGCCGGCTGCGGGAGTTCTGCCGCCGCTTCCCCGGCCTCAAGGCGCAGATCGACCCGCTGCCGCTGGGGCCGCCGGCGGCCAACCCGGTGGAGGTGCGCATCTCGGGCCGCGACTCCGAGGAGCTGTTCGGGCTGGTGGCGGTGGTGCAGGAGCGGCTGCGCGCCATCCCGGGCACGCGCTCGATCGACGACGACTGGGGGGCGCGGTCGAAGAAGGTGGTGGTGCGCATCGACGAGGCGCGCGCCCGCCGCGCCGGGGTCAGCAACCAGGATGTGGCGCTGTCGCTGCAGACGGTGTTCTCGGGCTTCAACACCACCGAGTACCGCGAGGACGACAAGGTCATCCCGGTGGTGCTGCGCTCCGAGCAGGCGGGCGCGATCGACCCGGCGTCGTTCGCCAGCGTCAACGTCTTCTCGCAGGCCACCGGCCGGTCGGTGCCGCTGGCCCAGGTGGCGGAGATCGAGCTCGCCTGGCAGCCCGCCAACATTCGGCGGCGCAACCGGCTGCGCACGGTGACCGTGACCTCGGACGTGGAGCCCGGCTACACCGCCAACGAGGTGATCCAGCAGCTCGAGCCCTGGTTGGCCGAGTCGAGCCAGGGTTGGCCGCGCGGCACAGGCTGGGAGATCGGCGGCGAGCAGGAGGCTTCGAACAAGGCCAACCGCTCGATCGTGGCGCAGCTGCCGGTCGCCGGGCTGATCATCGTGCTGCTGCTGGTAGCGCAGTTCAACTCCATCCGCCGGCCGCTGATCATCCTGATCGCCATCCCGCTGGGGATCATCGGCGTGTCCGTCGGGCTGGTGGTGATGCGCTCCTACATCGGCTTCATGACCCTGCTTGGCATCATCTCGCTGTCGGGAATCGTCATCAACAACGCCATCGTGCTGCTCGACCGCATCCGGCTGCAGGAGCAGGTGCACGGCTCGAGCCCGCAGCAGGCGGTGATCGAGGCGGCGCAGCGCCGGCTGCGGCCGATCCTGCTCACCACCTTCACCACCCTCGGAGGGCTGATACCGCTCTATATCGGTGGCGGACCGATGTACCAGCCGATGGCAGTGGCGATCATGTTCGGGCTGCTGTTCGGCACCACCCTGACGCTCGGCATCGTGCCGGTGCTGTACGCGGTGATGTTCCGGGTGAGCTTCCGCGACTTCGCCCCCGGCGGGGCGGCGAGCTGAAACCCTGGGGCCGGGAAAGCGGTAGAGTTTCTCGAGGGGGCGACCGCCGAGGGGCGCGCTCCGCAACCGATTGGAGGTCCCGATGACGGCTCGCAAACCGGGCAGGTTCCTGCGCTTCGCCGGCGCGGTGTGGCGGGGTGTCGATCTCGCCAGCCGCCTGGTGCTGGCGCTTCTCGTGATAGCGGTGGTGGTCGCCCTCGCCATGCTGCTGCGCGGCCAGCCCCCCGAGGTGCCCGACGGCGCGGCGTTGGTGGTCGCACCGAGCGGCGTGCTGGTCGAGGAGCTCAGCGGCGACCCGACCGACCGGGCGCTCGACGAGCTCACCGGCCAGGCGGTCGCCGAGACCCTGTGGCGCGATCTCGACGATGCCATCCGCGCTGCCGCCGGCGACGACCGCATCCGGGTGCTGGTGCTGGACCTCGACGGCATGGTGGGCGGCGGTCTCGAGAAGCTGCAGGCGCTCGGCGCCGCCATCGACGAGTTCAAGCAGAGCGAGAAGCCGGTGATCGCGAGCGCCGACTTCTACGGCCGCGACGCCTACTACCTGGCCTCGGCCGCCGACGAGATCTACCTGAACCCCGAAGGGGCGGCGGTGCTCGACGGCTACGGCCGCTACCGCACCTACTACAAGGAGGGCATCGACCGCCTGGAGATCGACTGGAACGTCTTTCGCGTCGGCGAGTACAAGTCGGCGGTCGAGCCGTTCCTGCGTAACGACATGTCGCCGGAGGCGCGCCAGGCGAACCGAGAGTGGCTGGGTGATCTGTGGAGCTCTTGGACCGCCGACGTGTCGGCGGCGCGCGGCATGACGCTGGCCGAGCTGGGCGCCGTCATCGACGGCTTCGTGATGCGGGTTGCCGAGGCCGATGGCGACCTGGCGCAGGCGGCGCTCGCCGCGCGCCTGGTCGACCACCTGGCCAGCCGCGACCAGGTGCGGGACCGGCTGATCGAGCTGGTGGGCGAGGACGAGGAGACGCATTCGTTCCACCAGGTCGGGCACCGTGCCTACCTGGCAGCGCTGGGCGACGATCGGCGGCGCCGGCCGGTGGAAGGCAACGGCGTGGCGGTGGTGATCGCCAAGGGCACCATCCTCGACGGCAGCCAGCCACCGGGAGCGATCGGCGGCGACTCGACCGCCGCCCTGGTGCGTGACGCCCGCCACGACGACGCCAACAAGGCGATCGTCCTGCGGGTCGACTCCGGCGGCGGCAGCGCTTTCGCCTCGGAGGTGATCCGCCGCGAGCTGGAGCTGGCGCGCGAGGCGGGCAAGAAGGTGGTGGTGTCGATGGGCACGGTGGCGGCCTCGGGCGGCTACTGGATCTCGACCGCCTCGGACGAGATCTGGGCCAGCCCGACCACCATCACAGGCTCGATCGGCATCTTCGGCATGCTGCCGACCTTCCAGAAGCCGATGCAGAAGTACCTCGGCTGGCGGGTGGACGGCGTCGGCACCAACTGGCTGGCGGGTGCGCTGAGGGTCGACCGGGCGCTCGATCCAGGGCTCGCCGAGATGATCCAGCTGATGATCGAGGACGGTTACCGGGACTTCCTGGAGCGGGTCGCCGAGGCGCGCGACTCGACGCCGGAGCAGATCGACCAGATCGCCCGCGGCCGCGTGTGGAGCGGCGCCAACGCCCTCGAGCTGGGGCTGGTGGACCACCTCGGCGGCCTCGACGAGGCCGTCGCTTCCGCCGCCCGGCTGGCCGAGCTGGGCGAGAACTACGCGGTGCGCTACGTCCAGCGCCAGCCCGGCTTCGGCGAACGGCTGCTGCGCAACCTGCTGAGCCGTGCCGGCGGCCGTCTCGCTCCCGAGCTGCGCCCGGCGCGGCGCGGCCACGCCGCGCCGGTGCGCGACTCGCTGCTCGAGCTGCTGCGGCGCGAGGCCGAGACGCTGGCGGCGCTCAACGATCCCAGCGGGGTCTACGCCCTGTGCTTCTGCGCCGTCGAGTGAAGGCGGGTGCGCCGGGCGGGCGGAACTTCTGCCGCTCCCGGGCGTAGTAGCTGACAGCAAGAGGAGGATCGAGCCATGCCCACCAAGCGACTGGGAACCGCCGTCCTGATCGTGATCGCCGCCGGAGCCGCAGCGCTGGTCGCGCTGCCGGCCTGGCTGGCCGCGCAACCCGCCGACGCCGGCGCGGCGACGCCGCCGGAGCCCGAGCTGACGGCGCGCGGCTTTCTCGGCGTCGCCGTGCACGACCTGACGCCCGAGCTGCGGCGCCACTTCGGCGTCGAGGGCGCCGGCGGCCTGCTGGTGGCGTCGGTGGCGGGCGGCAGCCCGGCGGCGGCGGCCGGCATCGAGGTCGGCGACGTGCTGGTGGCGGTGGCGGGCAGCGAGGTCGCCTCGTCGCGGCAGCTGCGCCGAGCGATCCGGCGGCTGGGCGGCGAGACGGTCACCGTCGAGCTGGTACGCGACGGTACGCCGCGGCGGCACGAGGTGACGCTGGGCGAGCGGCCGATGGCGGCGATCGGTGCGGCCGAAGTCTGGCCGCCGGACGGCACCGGTAGCTGGAACGCCGGGCAGTGGCAGGAGTGGGCGGAGCACTGGCAGGGGTGGGGTGAGCAGATGGCCGAGACCTGGGGCCGCTTCGGCGCCGAGATGGGCGAGGAGTGGGGTCGCCGGGGCGCCGAGATGGGCGAGCTCGGAGCCGAGATGGGCGGCCTGGGCGCCGACATCGGGCTCGAGGTGGCGCGCGCCATGGCCGAGATCGACTGGAGCGAGCTGGGGCTCGGTGTCGAGCGCTCGATGCGGTCGCTCGAAGAGGTCGACTGGGAGGAGATCTCCCGCCAGATCGAGCGCAGCCTCGAGCAGGCCGGCAGAGAGATCGAGCGCAGCCTCGAGCAGATGGATCGCGAGCTCGATCGCGCCGAAGCCGAGCGCGACCCGAAAGACTGATCCGTCCGGCTCGGCCGGAGCGCTGCGGGCCGCTCTCGAAGCGGCCCGTTTCTTTCGCGGGCCGGTGTCAGCGCCGGTTTTTTGGCGCTGATGGCGCCGAGAACCGTTTCGATCCGGGTCGGGCACGGGCTCGCAGCGCCTTCCCCGTGACGCCGCGGCGAGCCCGGGCAGGCGTCCCAAGTCTTTCAGCTGCGGGGTTTTGACGCCTCGACCGCGAGACCGCGAACCGCCCCGGCGGGGCCGATCCATCGATCCGCGCCGATGGTACGGGCCTTGCCGATGAATTTCCTGCCGGCGGGGCTGGACCGCCGCAGGGAGGGCCAGGGATGAGAAGGCAAAGGAGCTTGTTTGGAGGAGTCGCGGGCGCGCCCGCGGGAGTGGCGCTGGCCGCCGCGCTGATGCTGCTGGGACCGATCCCGCCGCGGGCGGCGGACGCCGGGGCGACTACCCGCGTCATCGTCCAGGCGAGCGGCGCCGGCGAGGCGGCGGCGGCGGTTCGCGCCGCGGGCGGGCGGGTGACCCGCGAGCTGCCCATCGTGCGCGGCGCGGTCGCAGAGCTGACCGCCGGTCAGGCCGAGCGGCTGGCGACGCGCGCGGGCGTGCGCCTGGTAGCCGACCGCCGCGTCGAGCTGGCCGGCCGGGGCAACAAGAAAGGCGGCGGCTCGGCCGGCAGCACCCACTATCCGACCCTGATCGGCGCCGACCGCCTGCACGCCGAGGGCGTCACCGGCTACGGCGTCACCGTGGCGGTGGTGGACTCGGGCCTGTGGCCGGACTCGGACGTGCTGCTCGACAGCGGCGGCAGGTCGCGATTGCTGGCCAGCTACGACGTGCTGGGCGGCCAGACCGGTACGGTGCGCGACGGCTACGGCCACGGCACCCACGTCAGCGGAGTGGCGGTGAGCCGCCGGCAGGGTCAGGGCAAGTTCGACGGCATCGCTCCCGACGCCGACCTGGTATCGGTGCGCGCCTTCGACGAGAGCGGCGTAGCCACCTACGCCGACGTGGTCACCGGACTGCAGTGGCTGCTGGACCACCAGAGCGTCTACGGCATCCGGGTGGTCAACCTGTCGTTCAGCGCGCCGCCGCGCTCCTACTACTGGGAGGATCCGATCAACCAGGCGGTGATGGAGCTGTGGCGAGCCGGCATGGTGGTGGTGGCCTCGGCCGGCAACGGCGGCCCGCAGCCGATGACCATCGGAGTGCCGGCCAACCTGCCCTACCTCGTGACCGTCGGTGCGATGACCGACAACTTCACCGCCGCCGACCCCGAGGACGACTACCTGGCTTCGTTCTCGGCCGCCGGGCCGACCTACGAGGGTTTCGTCAAGCCCGAGATCGTGGCGCCGGGCGGTCACGTGCGGGCGCTGATGGACCGCGGTGACGCCATTGCCCGCGCGCACCCCGAGTTCCACGACGGCAGCTACTACTTCGAGATGTCGGGCACCTCGCAGGCGGCGGCGGTGGTGAGCGGGGTGGCGGCGCTGATGCTCCAGCAGTCGCCCCAGCTCACACCCGATGAGGTCAAGTACCGGCTGATGGCCTCGGCGAGCCCGGCGACCAACGCCGGCGGTACGCTGATCTACTCGATCTTCCAGCAGGGGGCCGGCCTGGTGAACGCCTACGAGGCGGTGCGCGGCTCGTTCGGCGACGACTGCCTTCTGTCGTGCGATGCCGCCCTCCGCGCCAACCAGGGGCTCGACATCGACGCTGACCTCGCCGGCCTGCTGCACTTCTCCGGCCCGGCCGACGCCTACGACACCGTGGTCCGCAAGGGCGGCGAGGAGCGCACCGTCCGCACCTACTTCGTGACCGACGCCCTGGGTGAGCCGCTGGCCGGTCACGGCTTCGCCTGGTCCGGCGGCTATGCGCGCGATGCGGGCTTCCTGTGGTCGGACGGCTTCGTCTGGTCGGACGGCTTCTTGTGGGCCGACGGCTATCTGTGGTCGGACGGTTTCGTGTGGGCCGACGGGCTGCTGTGGGCCGACGGCTACCTGTGGTCCGACGGGCTGGCCGAGCCGATGTCGGTCAACGTCTGGGTACCCCAGCAGTAGCCGGGACGCCGCCACCGGCGGCGGCGCTCGCTCAGCCGGCGGCGGCCAGCGCCGGCGTCTGCAGCGCGCGCTGGCGGTAGAGCAGCTCGAACAGGTTGCCCTCGTGGGGCTGGTCCCAGCTCACCCGACTGGTGGGCAGCGGTCCCAGGTTGAGCCGCTCGATGGCGGGCGACACCAGCGCCTGCTGCTGCAGCTCGCGGTCGTTGCTCAGCAGCGTCGCCACCAGCGTCGGCTCGAGGGCGGCCAGCAGCCGCTCGCGGGGTACCTCCACCACGCCGACGAACGGCAGCAGGAGCTCGGTCTGGGCCAGCGGGTGGCCCGGGTCCTCGCACCAGACGACGGTGGGCAGCACGAACCAGCAGCCGCCCGCCTGCGCTACCCGGCCGCCCGAGCGGTGGCGGGCGGTGAGGTCCTCGGCGCCGGGTTGGCCGAGCCGGGCGTCGATGTACTCCGACAGCCGCTCGGCGGCGGCGCGGCTGGGCATCGCGGCCAGCGCCGCCTCGGGGTGGTCGAGCGGGCGCGCCTCGATGGCGGCCAGCCGTTCGGCCAAGCCGTCGGCCAGCTCCCGGCCGTGTGCGGTGGTGCGGACGCCCGAGGCGTTGACGCACGAGCGGCCGCCGTTGTCGGCCACCGAGGCGGCGATCAGCTCGAGGTGGTCGCGCCAGCTGGCGGCCTGGTCGGGCCCCAGCAGCACCTTGCTCCAGCCGGGGCCGTGGATCTGGACGCGCGAGTCGGCCCGCCACGGCTCGACGGTGGCGCGGTCGCCGAACAGCAGCGAGCGGCCGCACTCCAGCAGCAGCTGGGCGGCGCCGTCGTAGCCGGCCGGGTAGAAGCCGAGCGCCGCCGGCGGCAGGCCGGCAGCGAGGAGAGCCTGGCACACCCGCCACGGGGTCCACGGCTCCTGGCTGCCGGGCTTGAGCGCCAGCGCCACCTTGAAGGCGACCGCCGGCAGCCACAGCGAGTGGACGCCGGGCGAGTTGCTCGGCAGCACCGCGCCGAGAACCGAGGTCTCGCGCCGGTAGGAGACGGTGCGCCCCTCCTGCACGCCGTAGCCGCGGTCGAGGATGGCGCCGTCCAGGCCGCGGGTCAGCCCCGCCATCACGGTCGGCATCTCGGCCATCACGAAGCGGATCTTCTCCATGTTGCGCCGCCCCATGGCCTCGGGCATGCCGGTGGTGGCGGCCAGCTGGCGCAGGTAGTCGGACGGGCCCTGGACGGCGTCGCCGAGCGGCAGCTGGCCGCCGACGAACAGCTCCGCCGCCCGCCGGCAGATCTCGACCAGCTCGTCGGTGGCCAGCGCGTCGAGCGGCTCGAGCTCGGCCATGCGGCGCACGTCGCGCGCGACGAGCCCCGGGTGAGCGCGGCTCACCTCCGCCACCGGTTCGCCGGTGCGCAGGTCGGCCAGCCGCGCCGTGGTCAGGCTGCGGTACGGCCGTCCGAGGCGGAGCAGCGGGATGTGGAGCATCAGTAGACCCCGACCGTGACGGTCTCGCCGAGCGGCGCGAACAGCCGCAGGTTGGACACGCCGTCCCACGGGTAGGGCGCGATCGGCTCGGCGCGCTCGCCCTCGTCCCGCTCGAGGAAGCGTGGCATGAAGAACTCGCGGGTCAGCGTGGTGAGCATCACCCGCCCGGTGGCGCCGTAGTCGACGGTGGTCTCCGGGTCGTCGGGGTCGACCAGCTCGAAGATGGCGCGCGGGCTGGGCGGGTAGTAGGTGATGGTGTAGTCGGGCCGCTCGGGGTCGAACGGCCGCGAGCACGCCAGGCCCATCAGGGTGTTGCCGTAGGTGGGCACGAAGTCGATGCCGGGCACCAGCTCCTCGCGCGCGAAGCGGTGGAACTGGGCGTTCATCTCGGTGCCGCCGCAGAAGATGCCGCGGATGCCCACCTTCGCCAGGTCGAGCTTGGCGCTCAGCGCCTCGAGCAGCTTCGGGGTGGTGAACAGGCAGCGGATGTTGTCGTGGCCGCGCAGGATCTTGAGCCCCTGGTCGATGACGTGCTCCTTGTAGGCCTCGGCCTCCTGCAGCCGGCCGGCCTTGAGCAGCTTCGACACCCAGCGTGGGTCGAGATCGACGTGGAAGGCGATGCCGCCGCGGTACTGCGCCAGGTGCTCGATCGCCAGCCGCAGCCGCCGCGGACCGGTCGGGCCGAGCATCAGCCAGTCGCCGCCGCGCGGGAAGCCGTCGTCGGACAGGGTGCCGGAGAACATCTCGTAGTCGACGCGGAAGTCGTCGACGTTGATCCGCGTCTTGGGCAGGCCGGTCGAACCGCCGGTCTCGAAAACCGTGATCGGCTTGTCGAGCAGCGGCTGCGGCACCCACCTGCGCACCGGGCCGCCGCGCAGCCACTCGTCCTCGAAGTGACCCAGGTGTTTGAGGTCGGCGTAGCCGTGGATCTTGTCGCGCGGGTCGAACGGCAGGCGGGCGGCGTAGTCGAGCCAGAACCGGCAGCCGGTCTCGAGAGCGAAGTGCCAGGCCACCATCTCGCGCACCCAGGCGTCGAGACGCTGGCGGGCTTCCGCCACCTGTTCGGCGAGCGCCTGGCCGGTGGCCAGGGTCATTCGGCGCCCGCCGGCGCCTTCGCCCCCTGGGCGAAGGCGAACAGCTTGTTGCGGCTGGCGATGTAGAGCACGCTGTCGCGCGCTACCGGGGTGGTGTAGACGGCCGCTCCCAGGTTCATCTCGTCGAGCACCACCGGCTGGCCGTCCTTGCCCTTGCCGGCGGCGAGCACCACCACGTCGCCGTCCTCGTCGCCCAGGTAGACCTTGCCGTCGGCGACGAACGCAGAGCCCCACACTGCGGCGAAGGTGTCGTAGGTCCAGTGGTGCTGGCCGGTGCGGGCGTCCAGGCAGTAGAGGAAGCCCGACAGGTCGGCGATGTAGAGCAGGCCGTCGGCGATCGCCGCGGTCGACATGGTGCGGTGGAACTCCTCGCCGCCCCGGTGCCAGGCGACGTGGGTGTCGGTGACGTCGCCCGAGCCGGCGGCGTCGATCGCCCACAGGTTGCCGACACCCTCACCGTGCTCGGGATCCTGGCCGACGCCGATGTAGACCCGGTCCTCCCACACCACCGGCGTGCCGATGATGTTGTTGCGGGTGCCCGAGCCGCCCAGCTCCCACTGCGAGTCCTTGGGGTTGGCGTCGAACTTCCACAGCAGCGAGCCGTCGTCGGGCTTGAGCGAGTAGACCCAGCCGTCGCCGCCCGGGAAGATCACCTGCGGCCGGCCCTTGACCACCGCGTAGGCGGGGTTGGACCACTGGCCGTGCAGGATGTTGCGGCCCGGCAGCGCGCTCTCCCACACCAGCTTGCCGCTGCGCTTGTCGACCGCGATGAAGCTCGGCGCCAGCGTCGACGGGATGTTGACGTGGCCCTCGTCGACGCCGTTGCCGGTGACGGTGAACACCAGGTTGCCGACCACCAGCGGGTTGCCGGCGGCCAGGTTGTGGGGGAACACGTCGAGCTCCTCGATCATGTCCAGGCTCCACACCAGGTCGGCGTCGCGCTGTCCGCTGCGGGCCTCGCTGGTGATCGGGCCGTCGTTCTCGCCGTCGCGGAAGCCCTCGGTGTCGGCGCACACCAGCTCGGCCCGGTTGGAGACGTAGTACAGCCGGTCGCCCTCGACGTACGGCCCCGAGCAGATGCCCTGCAGCGGCCAGTCGTGGACCCGGCCGGCAGGCAGCTTGTCGTGCACCGCCTGCCACAGGAACTCGCCGCTGTCGGCGTCGAACGCCATCAAGACGCCCTTGTCGCCGGTCACCGCGGGGTCGCGCGGGCTCTCGTTGTTGGTGCCGACGTAGATCCGGCTGCCCGCCACCACCGGCCCGCCGTAGCTCTGCGAGCCGAGGGGCTGGACCCACTTGACGTTCTCGCCGGTCTTGACGTTCCAGCTCGCCGGCAGCCCGGTGGCGCCGGAGACCATGTTGCGGGACGGCGTGTTGCCAAACATGCCGGTGACGGTGGCGGCCAGCGCCGCGCCCGCCGCCAGCGCGACGAACGAGGCTGCGATCAGGAGTCTCTTCATGGTTGGTTCCCGTAGACGTGGAGGTTGTCGAAGTGGATGTCGGTCGGGGAGTAGCCCGACAGGCCGGGCGCCCCCTGGTGGATCGGCAGCAGGTCCTCGACGACGATCGACCAATCGGCCGGCTCTTCGCCGTCCTTTGGCCACACCTTGCCGCGGATCACGGCGCGCTCGCCGGCGGCGTCCACCCGCAGCTTCATGCGGTACCAGACGTCCGGCTGCCAGGGAAAGTCGATCTCGCGCATCATGCGCAGCTCCGACTGCCAGGAACGCACCTGCAGCTGCTGGTGGTTGCCCATCAGCTCCATCGTGTAGCCGGAGTTGATCAGCCCCATGTCGGGCATGCGGCGGCCGGTCCGGCTGCCCCTGAGATCGGCCTCGATGGTGTAGCCGGCGAGCTCGGGGTGGCCGATGAAGGTGATGTGGCGGTCGATCTTGCGCGCCGCCGGCCCCTTGACCAGCACCTTGTTGCCGTCGATCTCGTCGACCTTCCAGGCCATCAGGTAGGCCATGAAGTAGCCTGGCACCGCGCCGGCGGCAGTGGTCTCGAAGTCCTCGGCGAGCGGCAGCGGCTGCAGCACCCGCACCCGGCCGGCGGCGGAGAGCTCACCGGCGGTGGCCACCACCAGCCCCTGGCGCGAGCCGGCGGCGGCGGTGAGGACGCCGTCGGCCGACACCATGCCGGCGAGGCCGTCGAGCGACCAGTCGGCGGTCAGCGGCCCGAGCGGGCGTCCCTTGGCGTCGAACGCCTGCACCGTGAAGCCGGTGCTCTCGCCCGGCCGCAGGATGACCTCCGCCGGCACCACCCGGATGCGTGCCGGCGGCGTGCCGGCCGGCGGCGGGCTCTCGGGCGCCGCCGGCTGGGGGTCGGAGGAGACCCCGAACGGCTTGCTCTTGTCCCCCAGGCAGTACAGCCCCTCCTCGGTGGCGAAGTAGATACGGCCGTAGGCGATCGCCGGCGAGCTGTAGATCTCGGCGAACCGGTTCTCGCCCTCGAGCCGGATCTCCTCGAGGTCCAGCAGGCGGCCCGACTCGGCACCGGGCTCGACGATCAGGAACCGCCCGTTGACCTCGGTGGCGTAGAGCTTGCCGTCGGCCACCACCGGTGAGCCCTTGCCGACTCGCCCCAGGTTGAGCTCCCAGGCGGAGTCGCCGGTGGCGGCGTCGAGAGCGTGCAGGTTGGCCGAGTTGTCGATCACGTACAGCCGCCCGCCGGCGAGCGCCGGCGACGCGAACCCCGCCGACACCGGCGAGCGCCACAACTCGTGGCTGGCGGTGACGTCACCCGAGCCGGTGCCGTCGATCGCCACCACCCGCCCCATCGTGCCTTCGTCGACGTTCTCCTCCGAGTGGCTGGCGTAGACCTTGGTGCCGTCCACCACCACCGAGGTGTTGATGCCGCGCTGCGACAGCCGGAAGCCCCACACCGGCTCGCCGGTGCTCGCCTCGACGGCGTAGATGCCGCCGCCGCCGTTGCCCGCCACCACCAGCCGCCGGCCGTCGACCCACATCAGGTTGGGGGTCGATTGGGTGTTCTTGTCGGCCTGCGTGGGCGCCGGCGTCGACACCCACAGCAGCGCGCCGGTGAGCTTGTCGAAGGCGCGGTAGCGGTGCAGCGGGGTGCGCTCGCCGCCCCAGCTGGTGTTGGAGAAGGTGACGATCAGCCGCTCGCCGTCGACCAGCGGGGTCTGGGTGCGCCCGCCGTAGCCCTCCATGAAGCCGAACTCGTCGACGAACGAGCGCGACCAGACGATGCGGCCGTCGGCCGAGTCGAAGCAGAAGAACAGCCCGCCGACGCCCTGGACGTAGACGTAGCCCGTCTCGGGGTCGGCTACCGGGCTCGGCCAGCCGACCCGGTTCCAGGGCACCGACGTGTGGTAGACGTTCCACCGCCGCTCCCACAGCTTGGCTCCGGTCTCGGCGTCGAAGCAGGCCATCATCTCCTGGCGCTGGCTGTCCTCGCCGACGCGGCCGTTGGCACAAACCCGGCCGCGGGTCACCACCGGCGTCGAGCGGCCGACGAAGTCGACCCGCCAGATCAGGTTCTCGCCGGCCTGCGACCAGCCCGCGATGAGGCCGGTCTCGGGCGACGTGCCGTTGCGCTGCGGGCCGCGCCAGTGGGCCCATTCTCCGGCCGAGGCCGGCGTGGCGACGAGCGCCGTGGTGAGCAGTACGGCGGTGGCCGCCGCGGCGGCCAGGAGCTTGCGGTGCATTCCCACCTCCCCGATCGCTTCAGGTGACCCGGATGCGCCGCGGCTGCTGCTCTGGGGACTTCGGCAGGGTCAGCGTCAGCACGCCGCCGGCGATGCGGGCCGTGATGCCATCACGATCGATCTTGCTGGACAAGGCGAACGTCCGGCTGAAGTGCCCGACGTTGTACTCGGTGTAGACGGGGCTGAGCCCCTCGTAGGCTGAGAAGTCGATGCCGCCTTCCACCCTGAGCTGGTCGCGCTCGAGCGAGACCGAGAGCCGGCCCCTGTCGACGCCCGGCAGGTCCATCACCACCACCAGCGCCTCCTCGGTCTCGTAGATGTCGGTGTCGGGAGAGTAGGTCTTGCCGGGCGTGGTCTGCTCCCGTCCCGGGCTGCTCTCGCGCTTCTCGTGGACTTTCATCGGCTCGTCGGTCATGGCGGCGCTCGCTCAGAAGACCTCGATGGTGCGCGGCTTGTCGGCCTCGGCGCGTGGCAGGGTCAGCCACAGGATGCCGTCCTTGTGCTCGGCGCGCGCCGCGTCCAGATCGATGGCGAACGGTACGGTCAGGGTGCGGTCGAAGGCGCCGCTCTGGCGCTCGCGACGGTGCACGCTGGTGCCCTCGGGGGCGGCGGTGGAACGGCTGCCCGCGATGCGCACGTGGTTGCGGTGGATCTGGACGTCGAGCGTCTGCTTGTCGATGCCGGGCAGCTCGGCCACCAGCAGGATGTCGCCGCCGCGCTGGAAGACGTTGACCGGCGGGTGGGCGCCGCGGCCGGCGGTGGAGCCGCCCAGCCCGCGCGACGACATCGACTCCTCGACCGCCTGCTGCAGGCGCTGGAGGGCGGCGAACGGATCCAGGAAGCTGGTCATGGTGCGTCTTCTGCCATGCTGGCTGGGGCGTGACCGGCGGTTTCGCCCGACAGAGCTTACCGCCCCGGCCACTGCGAGTTTATCCCTCCGCGGGCGGCGCGGGGAGGCGCGAGCTCAGCCGGCCGAGGCGCCCAGGATCTCGCTGTGGATGTAGCGCAGCAGGTTGCGCACCGAGATCGACCCCCGGAGCTCGCCGCCGTCTACGATAGGCAGGTGCCGGAACCCCTGGCTGACCATCCGGTGGATGGCGAAGGCCGGCGGATCGTGGCTGGTCAGCGTCGTCGGCCCGGGAGTCATCACCTGGCTGACCGGTGTCGTGCTCGGATCGAGGCCGGTGCGCACAAGCCGCGCCAGCACGTCGCGCTCGGTGAAGATGCCGACCAGCCGCCCGTCGTCGACCACCTGGACGCAGCCGTGACGCTCGCGACGCATCCGCTCGATGGCTTCGGCGGCGGTCGCGTCGGGCGCCACCTCCGCCTTCGGCGTCAGCTCCAGGTCGCCCAGCGAGTCGGACATCAGCCGCCCGGCGAAGCCGGAGTCGGCTTCCGGAATGTCGAGGCCGGCGAGCTCCGAGCCGCAGCTCTCGCACAGCTCGACGCCGGGGATGTTGTCGTTGCCGCAGAACGGACAGCGCACGGCTCAGCCCCCCTCGGGCCGCGCCAGCTGCTGGTGCAGGCGCGGCGGCAGGTTGAGCACCGCCTCGGGAAAGTGCTCGGCGATGTAGCGCAGCACGTTGCGGCTCGACACCATTCCGACCCAGCGTCCTTCGGAGTCGACCAGCGGCAGGTTGCGGAAGCCGCGCTCGGTCATCGCCCGCACCGCCTCGCGCAGCGGCTGGTGGAGCTCAATGGTCAGCGGCTCGGGAGTCATCAGCTCGCCGATCGGGGTGTCGGGGTCGACCCGCTCGAGCGCCACCCGGAACAGCAAGTCGCGCTGGGTGAAGATGCCCACCACCCGGCGGTCGTCGCACACCGCGACGGCGTTGAAGCGCCGGCGGTCGAGAATCTCGCACACCTCGCCGAGCGAGGTCGAGCGGCTGACCGCCTCGCCGCTCTCCAGCCGCAGATCGCGGATGGTCGCGCTCTTCAGGATCTCCTCGATCTGGCGTGCCATCGGAAACCCCAAGGCTAGCACAACCGCCGGGCGGGGGCCCCGCGCGGATAGCGGCCGGAACTTAGGACATCACCCCCCGCGCCGCTAGAATGCGCCCGCCATGGTGAAGGAGTTCGATCCGCTCGACGAGCCGGCGCCGACCGCGCCCGACAAGCGGTCCGGCGGCGGACTGCTCGATCTGCCGCTGGGCGGCGACGAGCCGGCCGCGCCGGCAGCCGAGCGGCCCGCCACGCCCCCGCCCTGGCGGCCCCGTCACGAGCGGCGCCGTCACGAGCGGCGCCCGCGGCGCGGCGGCTGGTGGCTGCCGCTGCTGCTGCTGGTGGTGGCGGCCGGCGGTTGGTGGTTGTGGCCGCGCGGGGCGCCGGCGCGCGCGGTGGTGTCGGCCGAGGAGCTCGACTTCGGCACCCGGACGATCGCCGGTGAGGGCGAGCCGCTCGAGCTGCGCATCGGCAACGGCGGCGAGCGGCCGCTGCGCATCCGGCGGCTCGAGCTGGCCGGCCCGGCGGCCGAGCTGTTCTCGGTCGCCGCCGAGGCCTGCGTCGGGCGGCGGCTGGCGGCCGGCGAGGAGTGCCTGGCAGCGGTCGACTACCGGCCGCGAGTCTCCGGCAGCCACGAGGCGGCGCTGCGGCTGGTGGCGCGGGCCGAGAACGCGCCGCTCGAGCTGCCGCTGCGCGGCCGCGGCGTGGCTCCGCGGCTGGTCGTCGAGCCGGCGGCGGTCGAGTTCGACCCGCTGCCGATCGGTGGCCGCAGCCCGGCGGCCACGGTCGAGCTGGCGAGTGCCGGCGACGCCCCGCTCGAGCTGGGGGAGATCGCCATCGCCGGCGATGCCGCCGCTGACTTCCGGCTGGAGCGCGACCGCTGCTCGGGCCGCACCGTTGAGCCGGGCCGCGACTGCGGGCTGCGGCTGGCGTTTGTGCCCAGCGCCGAGGGCGAGCGCCGAGCGCGGCTGTCGATCGCCAGCAGCTCGGTCGACGGCTTGGTGACGGTAGCGCTGGCCGGGTCGGGCCTGCCGGCGCCCGAGGTTGCGCTGGCGCCGTCGCGGCTGGTGTTCGGCGAGCAGCTGGTCGGCGGCCGCTCGGCGGCCCGCAAGCTGAGTCTCACCAACCGTGGCCGCTCCCGGCTGGAGCTGGGCGCGGCGCGTCTGGCGCCGGACGGCGGCGCCTTCAAGCTCACCGCCGACAGCTGCTCGCGCCGCGCCCTGGCGCCCGGCGCCGGCTGCGTCCTGGAGGTGGTCTTCGCCCCCGGCGCCGAGGGCGAGGCGGCGCGCCGCGTGGAGCTGCCGCAGGCCGGCGGCACCGGGCTGGCCTGGAGCGCCGAGCTGGCGGGCACCGGGGTGGCGCCGCGGCTCGAGTGGTCGGCGCAGCGGCTGGAATGGTCCGAGGAGCGGGTCGGTACCGCGGCCCCGGCGCGCGAGCTGAGGCTGGCCAACCGCGGCAGCGGTGCCCTGCGGCTCGAGTCGCTGCGCCTCGGCGGCAGCGATGCCGACGCCTTCGTGGTCACCGAGGACCGCTGCAGCCAGACTTCGCTCGATCCCGGCGAGAGCTGCACCCTGACCGTCGGCTTCCGCCCGCGCCGCCTGGGTGAGCACACCGCCACGCTCACCGCGGCGGGCCCCGCCCTGCGCGGCGACCGCTCGGCGGAGCTGTCGGGTAGCGGCAGTGCAGGCCGGCTCGAGGTCGGCGCCGAGCGGCTCGAGTTCGGCAGCGTGCGGGTGACCGAGGCGACCACCCGCGAGGTGACGCTCGGCAACGCCGGCAACGCGGCCCTGACCCTGCGCGGCTTTACGGCCGCCGGCGACGCGGCGGGCGACTTCCGGGTCGCCGGCAGCTGCCGGGCGGGCGCTGCGCTGGAGCCCGGCGAGAGCTGTGAGCTGGTGGTGCGCTTCTCGCCGCTGCGGCCCGGCGGCCGGGTCGCCCAGCTCGAGGTGGTACACGACGGGGTGGGAGGCAGCGGACGTCTCGGCCTATCGGGCGCGGCGCTGCCGCCGCCGGTGGGCGAGCTCGACGTCGAGCCGGCCTCTCTGCCGTTCGGCCAGGTGCCGGTAGGTCAGCGCAGCGCCATCGTCTCGCTCACCCTGTCGAACGACGGCCCCGGCCCGGTCAGCGTGCTCGGCTTCGAGCTGCGCGGCCGCGATGCCGGCGACTTCCGGCTGGTGCCGGGCAGCTGCGAGGGCATTCCCTACCTGGCGGCGCGCGGCCGCTGCGGCGTCGGGGTGAGGTTCCTGCCGCAGGCGCCCGGCGAGCGGCGCGCCGTGCTGGTGATCCGCCACAACGCCCCGGGCGGCGAGCGGCAGATCGCGCTGACCGGCTACGGCCTGTCGTCCGGCGGCCTGCCGTAGCAGCGGCCAGCGGCGGCGGCCGCCGCCGACTACTGCAGGCTGAGGTGCACCAGCCTGCCGCCGCCGCGCAGCTCGACGTGGCGCGGACCGATCCGCTCGATGGTGAACTCGCCGACCGTGTCGCCGGTTCCCAGCACGCGGCCGTTGATCAGGGCGAACGGACCCGTCTCGGACCAGGCGATGCCGCCCAGCTCGATGCTGGCGCCGTCCGGCGCGGAGAAGCGCTGGACGTGGCTCTCGGCCTCGGACGGTCCTGCCGGGGTGCGCCCGACGCTCGCCGGCGCCGGGTCGGCCAGCACCAGCACCAGGCCGGAGGCGGGATCGCTGATCGCGGTGGGCTGAGGTGGCGCGGGCTGGGTGGCGTCGGCTGCCGCCGGTCCGGGGGTGACCGGTGACGGGTCGGCCGGCAGCGCGGCCGGCGGTGCGGCCGCCTGGTTCGTCGCCGGCGGGCCGGGCTCCCGCCGCGCCGGTTCGGGCCGAGGCTCTGCCGGTCGGTCGGGCGGGGCGTCGGCAGCTGGGGTACCGGCCGCCGGGGCACTGGCGGGGAGCGGCAGCCCCTCCGCCCCGGACCGGGCCGGGGCGTCGTCGACGGTTTGCTCCGCTCCCGCGGCGATCGGCACAGCCGGTACCGGCCGGGTGGCCTGGACCGCGGCCGGCGCTGCGACGGCGGCGGTGCGTTCCAGCTCCGCCGGCCCCCGCCGAGAAAGCACCAGTCCGCCGAGCAGCCCGAGCAGCATCGCGGCCGCCACCAGCGCCGGCACGAGCCAGGCGGGCCGGCGCGGCTTGCCGGAGACGTGGCGCGGGATCGCCGGGTAGGGCAGGCCCTCGCGTTCGGCCGCCTTCTGCGCCGCCTCCATGCGGGCGCGCTTCAGCGCTTCGTCGATCAGGCTCATGCCGTTCGTCCCTCCAGCTCACGCACCGCGCGCCGCACGTGGGCGCCGGTGAGATGGTCGCTGCCGCTGACGTAGCCGGCCAGCAGCGCCTTGTCGCACACCGCGTTGATCAGCCGCGGCACGCCGCGCGAGTAGCGGTAGATGCGCCACAGGGCCCACGAGCTGAAGCTCGGCCGCGAGTTGGCACCGGCGACGTGCAGCCGGTGCTGGATGTAGGCCTCGGTTTCCCACGCCGACAGCGGGCGCAGATGGTAGCGGACGGTGATGCGCTGGCGGAGCTGGCGCAGCGCGGGGTCGTCGAGCAGGTCGCGCAGCTCGGGCTGGCCGACCAGCACGATCTGGAGCAGCTTGCGCTGGTCGGTCTCGAGGTTGGACAGCAGCCGGATCTCCTCGAGCAGCTCGCGGCTCAGGTCCTGAGCCTCGTCGATCAGCAGCACGACGTCCATGCCGTGCGCCACCTGGTCGAGCAGGAACTCGTTGAGCCGGGCCAGCAGGCGCATGCGGTCGTCGTCGCCGGTGGGGAGTCCGAGCTCGGTCAGGATCAGCCACAGCAGCTGGTCGCCGGTCAGCACCGGGTTCAAGATCAACGCCGTCTTGTAGTCGTCGCCCAACTCCTCGAGCAGCGCACGGCACAGCGTGGTCTTGCCGGCGCCCACCTCGCCGGTGATCTGGATGAACCCCTTGCGCTCCCGGACGCCGAAAAGCAGGTGGCTGAACGCTTCGCGGTGCTTTTCGCTGAAGAACAGGAAACGCGGGTCGGGCGTGATGTTGAACGGCGATTCCTGGAAGCCGTAGAACTGTTCGTACATCGGGGGCTTTTGGACGCCGGAGGCGCGCTGGGGCAGTGTAGCAGTGGGAAGCGCAGCGGGGGATCTCGGTACCCACCACTGGCGGGACACAGCCAGCTCCGGTTGACCGGGGCGGTGCGCCACCGCCCTTCCCCGGAGGCTTGGCTTGCATCGCCAATTGAGGCCGTGGGGGCCTCTTCTTCCCCGGCGGGCGGCTGGGGAGCCCGCATCTGCCGGAGTGGGACTTCGACGCCGCCCGGCTCGCAGTCCGGTCTGTTGCCTTCAGCACCGCCGCGCCCCTTTCGGGCCTGCGGCCCGAATTCAGGGCGCGGCCAGGCGGGCGACGCCGCCCGCCGGGGAAGAAGAGGCCCCCACGGCCGACATGGCTGGGGGGTTGGGGAACCTCGGCGTCCGGGTGAGGTCACTCTTGGTGCCAGGTCGCTCGCGGCGTACAGCACCCGGGTCGGAGGCGGACGGTGCTCAGCACCCGGAGTCCGACCCCGGCGCTTTTCGCCGCTGTCATCCTGAGCGGAGCGAAGGACCTCAGCACGATCCCCGGCAAGCGCACCACGGTTCATCGACTCACCCGGAGTCCGACTCGCGTGCTGCTGATAGCTTTCGCCCCGGAGGAACGACGTGATGAGAGCGAAGTTGGCGTTGGGTCTTGTGGCCGGGTGGCTGGCGGCGGGAGTGTCGGTTGGACAGGAGTACGGGGGGTTCGAGCAGGGGCGGGAGGTGATGCCGCCGGAGCGGTCGCTGCCGCAGCGTGAGCGGGTGGAGCCGGTCAACCGGATGCTCGAGCGGCGGCTCGAGGAGCTGCTGCCGCGGCTGATGCGCGAGACCGGCTTCGACATGTGGCTGGTGATCAACCGCGAGTACGCCGAGGACCCGGTCTACTTCAGCCTGGTGCCCGAGCCGGTGTTCGCGGCCCGCCGCACCACCATGCTGGTGTTTCACGACCGCGGTCCGGACGCCGGGGTGGAGCGGCTGACGGTAAGCCGCTATCCGCTGGGCCAGCTGTACCAGCCGGCGTGGGAGGGCGGAGACCTGGACGAGCAGTGGCGTCGGCTGGCCGAGGTGGTCCGCGAGCGCGATCCGCGCCGCATCGGCATCAACGTCAGCCGCCACTGGCCGGTGGCCGACGGCCTGACGGCGGCCCTGCGGGACCGGCTGGAGGAGGCGCTGGGCGCCGAGCTCTCCGGCCGCCTGGCGGGCGCAGAGCGGCTGGTGGTCCGCTGGCTGGAGACCCGCAGCGCCGAGGAGCTGGCGGCCTACCCGGCGGTCGTGGCGCTGGCACGCGGCGTCATCGCCGAGGCGTTCTCGAGCCGGGTGATCACGCCGGGGGTGACCACCACCGACGACGTCGCCTGGTTCATCCGCCAGCGGTTCGCGGACCTCGACCTGCCGGCCTGGTTCATGCCGTCGGTCGACCTGCAACGCCAGGGCAGCACCCAGTGCGACTCGTCGACTCCGTTCTGCGGCGATTCGGGCGTCATCCAGCCTGGCGACGTGCTGCATACCGACGTCGGCATCTGCTACCTCGGGCTGTGCACGGACACCCAGGAGATGGGCTACGTGGCGCGCCTCGGCGAGGCCGGCGTGCCGGCCGGCCTCGAGGCGGCGCTGGCCGACGGCAACCGGTGGCAGGACCTGCTGACGGCCGAGTTCGCCAACGGGCGCACCGGCAACGAGATCCTGGCGGCGGCGCGCGCGGCCTCGGCGGCCGCCGGCCTCGACGCCAGCATCTACACCCATCCGCTCGGCGTCTTCGGTCACGCTCCGGGGCCGACCATCGGCATGTGGGACAACCAGGGCGACACGCCGGTGCAGGGCGAATGGCCACTCCATCCGGCCACCGGCTACGCCATCGAGGGCAACGTCAAGGCGGCGGTTCCCGAATGGGACGGCGGCCTGGTGCAGATCAAGCTCGAGCAGAGCGCGGTGTGGGACGGCGGGCGGGTGGTCTACCTGGCCGGCCGCCAGACCCGCTGGCACGTGGTGCGGTAGACGGGTGCCGGCGCGCCCGGCGGGGCCGTCTAGCGGCGGCGCAGCCGCGCCAACGCCTCGCGGTGCGGCAGAGCGGGATCGTAGGCGTCGAGGAACGCGGCCAGCGCCGCGCGGTCGGGGCGGTGGCCGGCCAGCTCGGCCCACTTGAGGAACGGCACCAGGAACGGGGCGGCGCGCTCCAGCTCCAGGCGCAGCAGCTCGGCCGTGATGCCGCCGTGCTCGGCGAAGCCGGTGGTGCGGTAGATCTCGAAGATCTCGGCGCGGTCATACTCGACCCGGCGCAGCTCCACCCGCCAGCCGTCGCGGTCGTGGTGGAACAGCGTGTACTGGGCGCGCGGGTCGCGGTCGAACGGCAGTCCCACCGAGCCGACGTTGACCACCCGGCCGGCCGGCAGGCGGCGGTCCATCGGCCGGTGGGTGTGGCCGCACGCCAGGATCTCGGCGTCCACCGACTCGAGCTGCCGGGCCAGCTCGCCGTCGCCGGTCCACGGCCCCAGGCCGGCGTTGGCCGACTCCGGAGTGCCGTGAACCAGCAGCAGTCCCGGGCGCAGCTCGGAGCGCAGCCGCGGCGGCAGCGACTCGAGGTACGCCACGTCGTCGTCGCTCAGCTCGGCGGCCATCCAGCGCGACGCCGCCCACTCGTCCTCGTGCCACCAGTCGGGCGGCACCCGGCGGTGGCGGAAGTCGAGCATGTAGTCCTCGTGGTTGCCGCGCACCGACGGCCAGCCGGTGGCGCGCAGCGTGGCCACCACCCGGCTGCCCTGCGGGCCGCGGCCGACCAGGTCGCCGCCCACCAGCACCTCGTCCGGCCGCTGCCGTCGGAGGTCGGCGAGCACCGCTTCGAGCGCGGGCATGTTGCCGTGGACGTCGGCCAGCACGGCGATGGTCACGGAGTCGGACATCGAACAAGCCTCGCTGGGGCGCGGCCAGGATACCCGCGAGGGCCCCACCCTCCCAACCCCCCCCTCCAACTCCCCACTGCCCCGACCCGCGGACTCGCGGCCGCCGGGAGACCCAGGGCGTCAGTAGAACCAGACCGACGAGCCGTTCGGCCGCCTGGCGGCCGGCTGCGCGCGCCCGAGCCGCCAGCCCAGCAGGCGGCTCCGTTCGGCCGCCAGGAAGCTCCAGCGCACTGGCAGGTGGCCGGCCGGCGTCGGTGGCGCCGCCCGCCAGCCGCCGCAAACGGTGCTCCAGGCGGTGCGGCGAGCCGCGCGGCGCAGGTGGATGGCGTCGGCCCGCAGCCAGCTCGGTTCGAGCTCGGCGAGCCGGACGCCGTGGACGACCGCCAGCCGGCGCAGACCGGCGCTCACCTGCTCGAGCCGGCGCACGATGCGCTGCTGGGAGAAGCCGCGGCCGGGAAACAGCAGGCTGCGGAACAGCAGGAACCGCCAGCGCGCGAGCCGCGCCACCGAGGCTACCGGCGGTAGCGTCAGGACGGTGTCGGCGCCGGCCTCGACCAGCCGCTCGAGACAGCCCGCGACCGCCTCCAGCGTACGCTCCGGGGTGACGCCGTAGACCAGGTCGTTGCCGACGTCGGCCACCACGGCACGGGTCGGCAGCGGCCGGCCGGCGAGCCGCGACCACAGCCCGGTGCCGGCGATCGGCGGCAGCTCGCGCAGGCCGAAGCGGCTCCAGGTCGCGTACGCCCGGCCGTGGCCCGCCGCCGCCAGCAGCTCGACCGGCCCGGGCGCCCAGCCGGTGGCGCCGAGCGCGGCCACCATACCGAGCGCGGGCGTCAGGTTGCTGGCGCCCAGCAGCACCAGCCGGCTGGTCGCCACCTCGCTCAAAGCTACGGGTACAGCCGCTGCCGGGTCCAGCCGCCCTCGTCCGGCAGGTAGAGGAAGCGGTCGTGCAGCCGGTGGATCTGGTTGTGCCAGATCTCGATGCGCTCGGCCGCCAGCCGGTAGCCGCCCCAGAACTCGGGCCGCGGCACCTCGCGGCCGGCGAACTTCGCCTCGAAGCGGGCGAAGCGCGCCACCAGCTCGGTGCGCGAGGCGAGCGGCGCGCTCTGGCGGGAGGCCCAGGCGCCGATCTGGCTGCGCCGCGCGCGGCTGGCGAAGTAGGCGTCCGACTCGGCGTCGTCGATGCGCTCGACCGGCCCCTCCACCCGCACCTGGCGCTCCAGGGTCGGCCAGTAGAAGCAGAGCGCGGCGCGCGGATTGGCGGCCAGCTCGGCGGCCTTGCGGCTGGCGTGGTTGGTGAAGAACACGAAGCCGCGCTCGTCGGCGTGCTTGAGCAGCACCATGCGGTTCGACGGCCGGCCGTCGGCGTCGGCGGTGGCCAGGCTGCAGGCGGTGGCGTCGCCCGGCTCGCCGGCGCGGGCGCGCTCGAGCAGCTGGTGGAACTCGGCGAGCGGATCGGCTCGAGTGGTCACGGCGCCAAGCTCCACTCAGCCGGCGCGTTCCGCCAGGGCGCGCCGCAGCTCGCCCTCGATGGTGCCCGGCTCGACCTCCTCGAGCTCGTAGCGCACGCTGGCGATCGGCTTGTCGGACTCGAGGATCCTGCGCAGCGAGATCGGCGTGCCCTCGACCACGACGTCCGCCGGGGTGGCCCGGATGGTCGCTTCGAGGTCGCGCACCTGGGCCTCACCGTAGCCCATCGCCGGCAGGATGCGGCGCGCGTTGGGGTAGGTCTCGTAGGTGCGGCGCAGCGAGCCCTGGGCGTAGGGTGCCGGTGACACGATCTCGGCGGCGCCGTTCTGCTCGGCGGCGAACCAGCCGGCGCCGTACTCCATGCCGCCGTGGGTCAGGGTCGGCCCGTCCTCCACCACCAACACCCGCTTGCCGCGGATCAGCTCCGGCCGGTCGACCGAGATCACCGAGCGGCACTGCACCACCCGCGCCCGCGGGTTGTGGGTGGCGCAGCTGTCGAGCACCCGCGCCAGCCCGTCGGCCGGTGCGGTGTCCACCTTGTTGACCACGAGCAGGTCGGCGCGCAGCAGGTTGACCCGACCGGGGTAGTAGGTCAGCTCGTGCCCCGGCCGGTGCGGGTCGACGAGCGTCAGCTGCAGGTCGGGACGGTAGAACGGCGTGTCGTTGTTGCCGCCGTCCCACAGCACCACGTCGGCCTCGGCCTCGGCGCGGCGCAGGATCTCTGCGTAGTCGATGCCGGCGTAGACAACGAAACCGTTGACCAGGTGGGGCTCGTACTCCTCGCGCTCTTCGATCGTGCAGTCGTACCGGTCGAGGTCCTCGAAGTCGGCGAACCGCTGCCACGCCTGCCGTGCCAGATCGCCGTAGGGCATCGGGTGGCGCACGATCGCCACCTTGAGCCCCATCTGCTTGAGCAGCCGCGAGACGTAGCGCGTGGTTTGCGACTTGCCGACCCCGGTGCGCACCGCGGTCACCGCCACCACCGGTTTCCGGCTGTCGATCATGGTGGCGGTCGCCGAGCACAGCACGAAGGCGGCGCCGGCTGCCACGACGGTGGCGGCGCGCTCCATGAGGTAGTCGTTCGACACGTCCGAGTACGAGAACCACGCCTCGTCGACGCCGTGCTCGACGATCAGCCGCGCGAGCTCGGCTTCGTCGTGGATCGCGATGCCGTCGGGGTAGCGCGGCCCGGCCAGCGCGGCGGGGTAGACGCGGCCCGCGATGTCGGGGATCTGGGCGGCGGTGAACGCCACCACCTCGAGCCGGTCGCTGTCGCGACACAGCACGTTGAAGTTGTGGAAGTCGCGCCCCGCGGCGCCCAGGATCAGGATCTTCTTCATCGCTCGTTCGGCTCCACGGCTGGCGCGAATTGTCCCCCGGCCACGACGGCTTGGCAAACCCCTCGCCCGGCGCGACCGACGGCTGCCCCGGCGGCCGGTTGCCGCCGCCGGAACCGCGCGAGTAGCATAGGCCCTCCCGCCGGCTGGCGTCCGCCGCCGCGCGCAGGCTTCCGATGAAGCGAATCCTCGTCACCGGTGCGCTCGGCCAGATCGGCTCGGAGCTGGTGCCGGCGCTGCGGCAGCTGCCCGGGGTCGAGCTGGTGGTGGCGACCGACGTCAAGGTGATGAGCGCCGCCGAGCTGGCCGGCGAAGGGCCGTTCGAGTACCTGGACTGCACACAGATGCGCCAGATCCAGGATGTCGTCCGGCGCCGCCGCGTGGACACCATCTACCACCTGGCGGCGCTGCTCTCGGCGGTCGCCGAGGAGAAGCCGCACATGGCCTGGGAGGTCAACATGGGCGGCCTCTACCGGGTGCTCGAGGTGGCCCGCGAGTCGCGCTGTGCGGTCTTCTTCCCGAGCTCGATCGGCGCCTTCGGTCCCGGCACGCCGCGCCGCGCCACGCCCCAGGACACCGTGCAGCGGCCGACAACGATCTACGGCGTGACCAAGGTGTCGGGCGAGCTGCTGTGCGACTACTACCACCGCCGCTTCGGCATCGACACCCGCGGCGTTCGCTTTCCCGGGCTGATCTCCCACAGCGCGCCGCCCGGCGGTGGCACCACCGACTACGCCGTCGAGATCTTCCACGACGCCATCCGCCACGGCCGCTACACCTGCTTTCTCGAGCCCGGCACACGGCTCGACATGATGTACATGCCCGACGCGATCGGCGCCGCCATCGCCGTGATGCAGGCCGACCCGTCGCGGCTGGTGCACCGCAACGCCTTCAACGTGACGGCAATGAACTTCACCCCCGAGGAGGTGGCGGCGGAGATCCGCCGCCATCTGCCGGAGTTCACCCTCGATTACGACGTCGACCCGGTGCGGCAGGCGATCGCCGACTCGTGGCCGGAGTCGCTCGACGACAGCGCCGCCGGCGACGAGTGGGGGTGGCGGCCGCGCTACGACCTGGCGGCGATGACCCGCGAGATGATCGAGGTGCTGAGCGACCGGCTGCGGGCGCGCCGCGGGCCAGGAGAGTGAGATGGCGACCGACCGACTGCATCAGGTGCTGACCGAAGAGCTCGAGGCGATGGAGCGAGCGGGCACGTCGAAGGGCGCCGAGGCGGTGGTCACCGGCCTCGCGCCGGCGGCCGGCGAGCACGGCCCGCGCTTCCGGCTGGCGGGCGCCGGGGAGCGCGGCTTCATCCGCATGAACTCCAACAGCTACCTCGGGCTGTCGCTGCGCCCCGAGGTCATCGCCGCCGAGGAGCGGGCGGCGAGGGAGCTGGGCACCGGGCCGGGCGCGGTGCGCTTCATCAGCGGCACCTACCGCCAGCACGTCGACCTCGAGGCTGGTCTGGCCCGCTTCCACGGCCGCCAGGCGGGGATGATCTTCAGCTCGGCCTACGCCACCACGCTGGGCGTGCTGGTGCCACTGCTCACCGGTGAGACCGCGGTGATCAGCGACGAGCTCAACCACAACTGCATCATCAACGCCATCCGGCTGGCGCGGCCGGCGAGCAAGGCGATCTACGCCCACCTCGACCTGGGCGAGCTCGAGCGCCGGCTGGAGGAGGCGGTGGAGGCGGGCGCCCGGCGGGCGGTGGTGGTCACCGACGGCATCTTCAGCATGCGCGGCGACCACGCGCCGCTGCCCGAGATCGCCGAGCTGGTGGCGCGCTACGACTCCCGTTTCGCCGAGAACGCCGTGCTGGTGGTCGACGACTCGCACGGCGTCGGCGCGTTCGGCGCCACCGGCCGCGGCACCGAGGAGTTCACCGGCTCGCCACCTGTCGATCTGCTGATCGCCACCCTGGGCAAGGCCCTCGGCGTCAACGGCGGCTACGTGGTGGGCGACCGGCGACTCCTCGACTACCTGCGGGAGAGGGCTCCGCTCTACATCTACTCGAACCCGATCACGCCGGCCGAGGCGGCGGCCGCCTCGGCGGCGCTGGCGGTGCTCGACTCGGCGGCCGGCCGCGAGCTGCTCGACCACCTGCGCCGGATGACCGCGCGCTTCAAGGCCGGCCTGGTGGAGCTCGGCTACGAGACCCTGCCCGGCGAGCATCCGGTGGTGCCGCTGATGGTGCGCGACACCGCCCGTACGCGCGCGCTGGTGGCTCACCTCAAGCGCCACGGCGTGCTGGCCACCGGGCTGGCCTACCCGGTGGTGCCGCGCGGCGACGAGGAGATCCGCTTCCAGGTGTCGGCCGACCACACGCCGGCCGACGTCGACGCCGTGCTCGAGGTGCTGGCGTCGTTCGGCGAGCGCTAGCGCCGGCGGCGGGCGGCGGCTAGCGCGCTGTCCGGGGCTCCTGGATCGAGCGCAGGAACTCGACCAACTCGTCGATCTTGCGTTCGGCGCGCTGCTCGTCGGTCTCCTCGGTCCAGGTCGGCTGCAGGGTCTTCTGGAAGGCGTCGCCCCAGATCGGCATCTCCTTCAGCCCGTGCGCCCGCACCTGCTCGCGGCCGTCGATCAGCGAGCGCACCCGGTCGGCCGGGTAGCGGCCGTCGTTGCGCTGGGCGATCCCGGTCAGGTCGGCCGGCTCGACGGTGAGCAGCTCGGCCAGCGAGCCGTCGCCGCGCGCCTCGTCACCGTGACAGTTGGAGCAGTAGATGCGGAAGGTGACCCGTCCCTTGGCCGCCATCAGCGTCTCTTCCTCGCTAGTGACGGCGCCGGCTGTGGGCAGCAGCGCCAGGGTGGCGGCCGTCACGGCTACGATCCAGACGGTGGCTTTCAGAGTCTTCATGGTGTGTTCCTCCACTGGCGGCGGCTCGCTAGCCGCACCGCCGGGCCGGGGTTCGTCGTCAGTCGGCGCGGCGCAGCACGTCGGCCGGGATCTTCCAGCCCACCCGCTCGCCGTTGCAGTAGACCTCGCCGCTGGCATCCGCCTCGAACTCTACCTCGTCGTCCGACTCCCAGCCGTTGGGCAGGCGCAGGGCGTAGCCGCTCTCGCAGCCGCTGATCAGGAAGCGCTGGCCGTCGGGCGCCTGCCAGCCGGTCAGCTCGGACTCGTGGTCGAACCGGTCGCGGTAGCGTGGCGATCGCCTCATCGCAAGTCACCTCCGGAACCCAGCGTAGGCCAGCGGCGGCGGACCGTCCACGCGTCGCGGGGTGGGCGGCCCACCCCCAGGTAGGGGCGGCGTGGAGCGCTCAGTCGGCACCGCCGCCGACCGGGCTCCAGGCCATGCCGTCCGGCTCGCGACCGGCGCGCAGCAGGCCGCGCACTGCCAGCGTCCCCGGGTCCAGCACCGCCACCGCGTCGGCCTGGGTGGGCGCCACCCAGGCGACCTCGCCGCCGGGCGCCATGACCAGCCCCACCGGCACCGGGCTGTCGCCGAACCGGTCGCCGAACAGCCGCCGCTCGAAGCCCGGCACGGTGCTCAGGTCGAGCTGAGCGCGCCGCAGCTCGCGCCGCGCGGCGCGGTCGAACTGCACCACCTCGCCCGATCTGGCCGCCGACACCAGCACACGCGAGCCGTCGGGCGTCACGCGAACGCGGATCGGGAAGCCCGCGCACGGTACGGTGGCGACCACCTCCAGGCTGTCCGGATCGATCACCGACAGGGTGTCGGCGGCGCGGTTGCCGACCCACACCTCGCGCCCGTCCGGGCTGATGTCGATGCCCTCGGCGCCGGCGCCGGTGGCCACGTCGGCCAGCTTCACCCCGGCCTCGAGGTCGACGGCGGTCACCGTGCCGGAGCCGATGTTGGCGACGAACGCACGCCGCCCGTCGGGCGTCGCCGCCACCATGTGCGAGATCCGCTGGCCGGTCTCGACCGCGGCCCGGATGGTGCCGTCGGCAGGCTTCACCACCAGCAGGTGGGCGCTGCCCTCGGCGGTCACCGCCAGCTCGCCGGAGGGCAGCCAGGCGAGGCCGTGCGGCCGCGTGTGCTCGCCCAGCTCGATGGTGCGCACCACCTCGGCGGCGGCCACGTCGATCACCGTCAGGCTGGCGCCCGGCTGCTCGCGGTCGCCGTAGTTGCTGACCACCGCGGTGGCGCCGTCGGGCGAGACGGCGATCTCGTGCGGCCCGTGGCCGGTGGGCAGGGTGGCTCGCGACTCGCCGCTGGCGGGGTCCAGCAGGTCCACCGTGGCGTCGGACTTGTTGGCCACCAGCAGGGTGTCGGCGCCGGCCGCCGGCGCCAGGCAGCCGACCGCCACCGCCGCTGCCGCGAGCTTGCTCGAGCGCCTTCTGCTCGGGGTCTTCATGGGCCGAGCATACGCGAGGTGGGGCGGTAGACTCCGGCGATGGACCTGCGCCGCCTGCTGGACGGGGCCGTCGGCCGGCTGGTGACATTTCGCGACGGGGTGCGCGGGCGGCGGATCACGCCGGCGGCGGGCGCGGCGGAGATCCGGCGCCACCTGGCCCGCCAGTACGGCGAGTTCGCCACGCCGGTGCCGCCGGAGCGGCTGCTCGACGACGTCGCAGCGATGATGTCGGAGTGGAACCTGCACGTCACCCATCCGCGCTACTTCGGCCTGTTCAACCCGCCAGTCTTCCCGGCGGCGGTCGCCGCCGACCTGCTGGTGGCCGGCTTCAACCCGCAGCTCGCCGCCTGGTCGCACGCGCCGGCGGCCAACGAGATCGAGCGCCATACCCTGCGCTACCTGGCCGGCCGGCTGGGTCTCGATGCGGAGCGCACCGCCGCCAGCTTCGCCAGCGGCGGCGCCGAGGCCAACCACTCGGCGCTGCTGGTGGCGCTGACCGACGGCCTGCCCGGGTTCCGCGACTCGGGCCTGGCCGGGGCGAACGAACGGCCGGTGGTCTACGTTACCTCCGAGAGCCACCACTCGATCGAGAAGGCGGCCCATCTGAGCGGGCTCGGACGGCGGGCTGTGAGGACGGTGGCCACCGATCCCGACCTGCGGATGAGCGTCGTGTCGCTCGCCGAGGCGGTGGCGGGCGACCGCCGGCAGGGCCGCCGGCCGCTGGTGGTGGTCGGCACCGCCGGTACCACCGCCGGCGGCACCGTCGATCCTCTGGCCGAGCTCGCCGGGCTGTGCGAGGCGGAGGGGCTGTGGTTCCACGTCGACGCCGCCTGGGGCGGGGCGGCGTGCCTGTCGCCGCGGCTGGCGCCGGTGCTCGTCGGCATCGAGCGCGCCGATTCGGTGACCTGGGACGCGCACAAGTGGCTGTCGGTGCCGATGGGCGGCGGCATGTTCTTCTGTAGCCGGCCAGGAGCGGTGGAGCGTACCTTCGGCACCCGCACCGGCTACATGCCGCTCGACGTCGACAGCACCGCCGATCCCTACTCGACCACCATCCAGTGGTCCCGCCGTCACATCGGGCTCAAGCTGTTCCTGAGCCTGGCGGCGCTGGGCGCCGACGGCTACCGCCGGGCGATCGAGCACCAGGCCGAGATCGGCGAGCGCCTGCGCCGCGAGCTCGAGCTGCGCGGCTGGCGGATCGTCAACCGTACGCCGCTGCCGGTGGTGTGCTTCAGCCGTGGCGAGATCGACCGCGGGACGCTCTCCGCCGGGGAGCTGGCGGCGCGGCTGGCCGAGCGCAACTTCTGGGTATCGCCGGTGAGCCTGGCGGGCGGCCGGCCGGTGCTGCGGGCGTGTATCACCAGCTACGAGACCACCGCCGAGGACGTCGCCGAGCTGGCCGAGGCGGCGACCACCGCGGTCGCCGCCGGCTAGCGTGCCGTCCGCCCCGGCGGGCTACTTGTAGCGCACGCCGCGGCGGATCACCAGGTCGACGTCGCGCAGCAGGTTGATGTAGCGCAGCACGTCGCCGCGCACCGCGATGATGTCGGCGTACTTGCCCTCGCTCACCGTGCCCACCTGGTCGGCGACGCCCTGCAGCACAGCCGGCCAGTAGGTGGCGGCGCGGATCGCCGCCATCGGCTCCACGCCCAGCTCGCGCACCCAGATGTCGAGCTCGTTCCACGTCGACTGGCTGTGGAACTTCATCGGGATGCCGCTGTCGGTGCCGACCAGCAGGACCACGCCGGACTCGCGGAGCTGATCGAACTTGCGCTTCAGGGTCGGCTTGCGCGCCGGGGTGATCTGGAAGTACGGCAGCCGGTCCGGGTGGCGGATCGACTGGCGGATGTCGGCGATGATCTCCTCGGTCAGTCCCAGCTTCCACGACGGGTCGTCGAGGTGCTCGCGGTTGTCGCGCACATAGTCGTAGTTGAACAGCCCCTCGACGGTCGGCGTCCAGAACAGCGGGCCGAGGTTCATCTGGGCGGTGCGCTCGCGGATGGCGGCGACCACCGCCGGCGGGTAGTCGGGCGCCGTCGCCAGACCGGTGTGCTCGAAGCAGTCGACGCCAGCCGCCAGGCCGCGCAGGATCTCCTCGGGCCGGTGGCCGTGGGCGGCGACCGTCAGGCCGTGGCGGTGCGCCTCGTCGACCACCGCTCGCACCTCGTCCATCGTCATCTGGTCCTGGTCGATCAGCTTGACGACGTCGACCCCCGCCTCCGCCAGCCGCCTCACCTTGGCGCGCGCGTCGGCGGCGCCGTCGACGCCCCAGCGGAACAGCTCGGTTCCCGGGTAGGGGGCCTTCTGGATGAACGGTCCCGACACGTACATCGTCGGGCCGGGGATCTCGCCGGCCAGGATCCGATCGCGCACCCGGATGCTGGCCTCGAGCGGCGCGCCCAGGTCGCGCGCGCTGGTGACCCCGGCCAGCAGCAGCTGATGGGCCGAGGCCGGCATGATCACCGACTCGAACAGCGGCGGGTAGGTGCGGTCCCAGTGGCCGTAGTCGGCGTGACCGTTGATCATCAGGTGGACGTGCATGTCCCACAACCCGGGCAGCACGCTCATCCCCTCGGTCGAGACCAGCTCGGCCTCGGGCGGCACGGGCAGGGTGCCGACCGTGCCGACGGCGCGGATCCGCTCGCCCTCGATCAGGACGACGCTGTCGGCCAGCGGTGCGCCGCCGAAGCCGTCGATCAGGGTGCCGCCGACCAGCGCCGTCAGCCGCGGCTCGGCCGCCACCGCCGGCCCGGTCGCGGTTGCCACCAGGCAGGCCGCCACGGCGTGCGCGGCCAGCCAGCGCCGCGCCCGGCTCACGGCGCCGCCATCTCCTCGAGGATCCTCCAGGCGCCGTCCTCGAGCACCAGCACCAGCCGCTTGCGGACCTCGTCCTGGAAGACGTCGGAGTCGTAGGTCTGGACGAAGCTGGCCACCACCCGATCGGGAGCCTCGACCTCCACCTCGAGCTGCGACAGGCCGACGGTGATGAACCGGGGCCGCAGCAGCCGCTCGCGGCGGAGCTCCTGCCAGGCGGTGCGGCTCAGGCCGTCGGCGGGCTGGAACCGGCGCGAGTAGAACGACAGGTAGTCGCCCGGCTGCTGGCCGGACCACGCCGCCGCCCAGGCCTGGACGGCGGCGGTGGCCTCGGCCACCGACGGCCGGTCGTCCTCGGCCACTAGTGGATCTGCCGGCACGGGTTCGTCCTGCATGGGGGGCTGGGGTTGCCGGGTGTCGGGTGGCGGCACCGGCACCGGAACGAGCTCAGGCGGTGACTGCCGAAGGGCGACCGGCGCGCGCACCCTCACCCTGTCGGCCGCGGCCGGAGCGGCGGAGGGCGCCGCGGCCGGAGCGGTGCGCTCGGCCAGATCTTGCCGGCAGCGCTCGAGCTCGGCCTCGGCTTCGGCGAGTCGTGCCGACAGCTCGGCGACGCGTTCACGAGCCGCAGCCAGCTCGTCCGAGACGTTGGCGGTGAACGAGCCGCCCTCCGCGGCCTCGCGGTAGCGTCCCTCCCACTCGGCCGCCTCCTGGCGCGCCTCTCCCAACTCACGGGTCGCCTCGCGCAGCCGCTCGCGGGTCGCCTCGAAGCTGCGGCGGGTCTCTGCCAGCTCCTGCTCCAGCCTGCCGCTCTCGGTCTGATCCTGCGGTCCCGCGCTCACTGCCGCCGGCCACAGCGCGGCGGCGAGCGCCGCTACCAGTGCCAGGTGGCGTGCCGTTTCTACCGTAGCCGTGCGCCGCGACATGCTGGGTGTCCTCCCTCGGCCGGTGATTCTAGCCTGCCCGGTCGAAGCCCGCCCGGCCGCCCCGGGGCGGTCAAGCGTCGAGGTTCTCGAGGAACCGCTCGAGCTGCCGGAGCGCGGCCTCCGACGGCTCGAGATAGGTGACGGCGAACCCCTCGACCCCTTCGCGCTGCGCGCTGCAGCGGCGCACCAGCTCGGCCTCGAAGGCGAGCGGCGCGCCGCCGCCGGGCAGTTCGAGCTCGAGCGATACGCGAGCGCCCAGCGGCGGCGACTCACCGGCGGCCACCCGTGCGCCCGACGAGGAGATGTCGACGGTACGGCCTTCGGTCGGGCCCGGTTGGAGACGGGCCGGCACGCTGACCCGGTAGCGGGTGGCGGCGCGGATCTCGCCGAGGTAGCGCGCCGCCGCCGCCGCCAGCCGGTGCTCCGGCTGCTCGATCGCCACCGCCTCCAGCCGGGGGTCGCGGTGGAACGGATCGAGCTCCGCCAGCCGGTGCCGGCGGGTCAGCACCAGAAGCTGGCTGTCGCGGCACCGCGAGGCTGGGTGGCGGATAGCCTCGTGGACCTCGTCGAAGTCGGCGTCGGGCAGAGGCAGCACCAGGATGATCAGATCGAACGGAATCTGCCGCACCATGTCGCGGGCGGCGAGCGCCGCCGGCACCCGGTGCATCTCGAACTCGGAGCGGCGCAGGAACCTGCCGGTCTCCGCCAGCGAGTCCGAGTCTCCGACAGCGAGGATGCGTTTCGGGGCCATGCGGAAGGTAAGCGAGCGCGCCAGCGTAGCGTATACGAGTGCTTGGCGCCGGCCGCACGGCGAGCGCATCCTTGGCACTCCCAGGGGCCGGCGGCGCGGGGGCCGCCGGGTATGATGCCGGCAAGGAGGTACAGACCGATGCTCGACCGACGCCGCTTCCTGGGGGCCGTCGCACTGCCGGCCGTGGCCGCCGCCGCCGTCCTGCGCCCAAGCCGCGCGCTGGCCGTCGCCCGCAGCCTGTCGACCGACGGGCGCCGCCCCGAAGAGCTGGCCGCCGACGAGGGCTTCTGGCACGACGTACAGCAGGCTTTCTCCGTCGACCGCTCGCTGGTCAACCTCAACAACGGCGGTGTCAGTCCGTCGCCGGCGGTGGTGCAGGCGGCGATGAAGCGCCACCTCGACTACTCGAACACCGCGCCGCCGTATTCGATGTGGCAGGTGCTCGAGCCGCAGCGCGAGCCGGTGAGAGCGCGCCTGGCGCGCCAGTTTGGCTGCCACACAGAGGAGATCGCGCTGACCCGCAACGCCTCGGAGGGGCTGCAGGTCTGCCAGCTCGGCTTCGATCTCGAGCCGGGCGACGAGGTGCTCACCACCACCCAGGACTACCCGCGCATGATCACCACCTTCGAGCAGCGCGAGCGGCGCGAGGGCATCAAGCTGGTGCGGTTTCCGATCCCGATCCCGTGCGAGGATCCGCAGGAGATCGTCCACCGCTTCGCCGAGCGCATCACGCCGCGCACCCGGCTCATCCTGATGTGCCACATGATCAACATCACCGGCCAGATCCTGCCGGTCGCGGCGGTGGCGCGGCTGGCGCGCGAGCGCGGCATCCCGCTCGTGGTCGACGGCGCCCACACCTTCGCCCACTTCCCGTTCCGCCAGGCCGACCTCGACTGCGACTACTACGCCACCAGCCTGCACAAGTGGCTGTTCGCGCCTCACGGCACCGGCATGCTGTACGTCAAGCGCGACCGGATCCCGGAGCTGTGGCCGCTGATGGCGGCGCCCGGCGCGATGGACGACGACATCCGCAAGTTCGAGGAGATCGGCACCCACCCGGCGGCGAACTACCTGGCTATCGCCGAGGCGCTCACCTTCCATCAGGGCATCGGCGGCGAGCGCAAGGCGGCCAGGCTGGTCTACTTGCGCGACCGCTGGGCCAAGCGGCTCGTCGAGCACGACCGCGTGCGGCTCCACACCAGCCTCGAGCCCGGCTTCGCCTGCGGGATCGCTACAGTCCAGATCGACGGCGTCGACTCGCTGGAGCTGGCGGCCGAGCTGTGGCGCGACCACCGCATTCTGGTGGTCGGAATCAAGCACCCGGAGTTCGAGGGCATCCGCGTCTCCCCCAGCGTCTACACGACGAGCGAGGAGATCGACCGCTTCGCCGACGCGCTCGAGGCCGTCGCGCGGCGCGGCCCGGCGGCGGCCTGAGAGCCCTGGCGATCCATGGGGAGGCGAAGATGAAGCAGCTGTCACGGGCCGTCTGTCTGGCGCTCACCGTATCCCTGCCGGCGGTTGCCGCCGCCGGCTTCCAGGACCAGGACCAGGAACCGCCGACTGCTCGGCCGGAGCGGCCGCCGTCGGCGGCCGACGGCCGTGAGAGCCCGGTCGAGCCACCGCCGGCCGACCGGCCAGAGGAGGGCAGGATGGACGTCGACGCCGCCGGCCGCGAGGCCTTCGATCCCGAAGCGAGGCTCGAGAAGCTGGGTATCGAGCTGCCGACGCCGCCGGCGCCGGTGGCCAACTACGTGCGCGCGGTGCGCACCGGCAACCTGGTCTTTCTGGCCGGCCACGGCCCGCTCGAGCCCGGGGGCGGCTACGTCAGCGGCAAGATCCCCACCGACCTGACCGTCGAGCAGGGCTACCGGGCGGCGCGGCTCACCGCCATCGCCCTGCTGGCCTCGCTCAAGGCCGAGATCGGCGACCTCTCGCGGGTGCGCCGCATCGTGCGGGTCGAGGGCATGGTCAACTCGACGCCCGACTTCACCGACCAGCCGAAGGTGATCAACGGCTGCTCCGACCTGCTGGTCGAGGTGTTCGGCGAGCGCGGTCGCCACGCCCGCGCCGCGGTCGGCATGGCGTCGCTGCCGATCGGCATCGCGGTGGAGATCATGATGGTGGTCGAGGTCGATTGAGCCTGCCGCCGCCGCCCGCGCTCGACGAGATCCGCGCCGCCCGCCAGCGGCTGGGCGAGTTGGTCCGCCGCACGCCGGTGTGGCGCTGGCGCGGCCGGCGGCTCGACCGGGCGGCGGGGGAGTCGACCGAGGTCTGGCTCAAGCTGGAGCTGTTCCAGTTCGCCGGCACCTTCAAGCCGCGCGGCGCGCTGGTCAACATGCTGGCGCTCGAGCCGGCGGCGCTCGGCCGTGGCGTCACCGCGGTGAGCGCCGGCAACCACGCCATGGCGGTGGCGTACGCGGCGGGGGTGCTGGGCACCACCGCCAAGGTGGTGATGCCCGACAGCGCCAACCCGGCGCGCGTCGCCGGCTGCCGCGAGCTGGGCGCCGAGGTGGTGCTGGTGCCCGACGTCCACGCCGCCTTCGACGAGGTGCACCGGATCGAGCGCCACGAGGGGCGCGCCTTCGTCCATCCGTTCGAGGGCGTCAACACCATCCTGGGCACCGCCACGCTGGGGCTCGAGATGGCCGAGCAGCTGCCTGAGCTCGAGGCGGTGGTGGTGCCGATAGGTGGCGGCGGCCTGTGCGCCGGCGTCGCCACCGCGGTCAAGCTGGCGCTCCCCGGGGCGCGCGTCTACGGCGTCGAGCCGGCCGGCGCCGACACCATGCACCGCAGCTTCGCCGCCGGCCGCCCGGAGTCGATCGACCGCGTCGACACCATTGCTGACAGCCTGGGCGCGCCGCACGCCGCGCCCTACAGCTTCGCGCTTTGCCGCGACAACGTCGACGAGCTGGTCAAGGTGTCGGACGACGAGCTGCGCCAGGCCATGCTGCTGATGTTCGAAGAGGCCAAGCTGGCTGTGGAGCCGGCCGGCGCGGCCGCCGCCGCGGCGCTCACCGGGCCGCTCGCCGAGCGGCTGCGCGGCAGCAAGGTCGGCCTGGTCGTGTGCGGCGCCAACATCGACCCCGAGAGCTTCGCCCGGCACCTGGCCGCCGCGCGGGGGGGGTGAGAGGCCACCGTTGCCGTCGACCCCCTCCGAGCGCGATGTCCTGCCGGTGCTCGAGCAGCTGATCCGCATCCCGTCGGTGAACCCTGCCCTGTGTCCGCAGGAAGGCAGCGGCGAGTCCGAGATCGCGCGTTTCGCGTCCGCCTGGTTGGCGGAGCGTGGCCTCGAGTCCCGTCTCGAGGAAGCGGCCCCAGGGCGCCCCAACGTGGTGGCGGAGTGCGGGCGCGGCGACGGTCCGCGGCTGGTGCTTTGCGCGCACCTCGATACCGTCGGCACGGCGGGGATGACGATTCCCGCGTTCGAACCGAGGCTCGAGCAGGGGCGGGTGTACGGGCGGGGAAGCTACGACATGAAGGGAAGCGTCGCGGCCGTCATGGTGGCCGCCGCCGCGCTTGCCGAGGAGCGGCTACCCGGGCGCCTGCTGGTAGCGCTGGTTGCCGACGAGGAGCACGCGAGCGAAGGAGCCCGGCAGTTCGTCGGCCATCACCGAGCCGACGCCTGCATCCTCACCGAGCCCAGCGAGGGCCGCTTGATTGTCGCCCACAAGGGGTTTATCTGGATCGAGATCGAGACCTCGGGAGTCGCGGCCCACGGCAGCCGCTGGGAGCTGGGCGTCAGCGCGATCAGCCGCATGGCGCGGGTCGTCTCGGCGCTGGAGCGGTTCGACACGGAGGTGTTGCGTGGCCGGAGCCACGAGCTGCTGGGCCCGGCGTCGCAGCACTGCTCGATGATCGAGGGAGGAAGCGGCCTGTCGACCTACGCGGAGCGGTGCTCGCTCAAGCTCGAGCGACGGACACTCCCCGGAGAGACTCCCGAAGCCGCGCTCGAAGAGGTGCGGGAGGTGATCCGGGGTACGGGAGTCGAGGCGCGCGCGGAGCTCGTCCTGGCTCGCCCGCCGCTCGAGTGCCCGCCCGACTCGAGGGTGGCGGAGTGCGTGCGGGCCGCCGCCACCGCGGTCGCCGGCAGCGCGCCCGCGGTCGGCGGCGTCGCTTACTGGATGGACGCGGCGCTCTTTGCGGAGGCGGGCATTGCGACCGTCAACTACGGGCCCTCGGGGGCCGGCGCCCACGCCGCCGTCGAGTGGGTGGAGCTGGCCTCGGTGGCGAGCTGCGCGCGGGTCCTGGTCGACGCCAGCCGCCGTTTCCTGGCGGCGGGCCGCGGCGCGCTCGGCGCGGAGCGGTAGCGAGGGTGGTATATGCTGCCCGCGCCATGGAGATCGCGATCCGTTTCTGCGCCACCTGAGGCCGCTCCAAGGACAGGGCGGCGGGTCTCGCCGCCCTCATCGACGAGCGCCTCGGGCTGAAAGCCTCGCTCGAGCCCACCGACCGCACCGGGCAGTTCGACGTCGTGGCCGACGGCGAGGTGATCGCCTCGCGCGGTGGCAACCCGTTCACCCGCATCGTCTTCGGCGCCGGCTTTCCCGAGCCCCAGAGCGTGGTCGAGCGGCTCGCCAGCCGGGCGGGCTAGGGGGAACCGCCCGGCGCGGTCCGGATCGGGCTACTTCGGCCTCACCCGGCGCGTCGCCACGGCGGTGAGCGGGTCGTCGGGCCAGTAGTGCTTCGGGTAGCGGCCCTTGAGCTCCTTCTTGACCTCGAAGTAGGCGTCCCGCCAGAAGCTGGCCAGATCGGTGGTGACCTGCACCGGCCGCCGCGCCGGCGACAGCAGGCTGAGCGCTACCGGGACGCGGCCGCCGCCGATGCGCGGCGTCTCGCTCCAGCCGAACAGCTCCTGCAGCCGGACCGCCAGCGCCGGCGCCTCCGGGTCCGAGTAGTCGAGCGGCACGCGCGAGCCGCTCGGCACCTCGAGATGGGTCGGCGCCAGCTCGTCGAGCCGCGGCCTGAGCTGCCAGCCGACGTGGCTCAGCAGGAGCTGTGAGAGGTCGAGCCGCGCCAGCTCTTCGAGCCGGCGCATCCCGCCGACCGACGGCGCCAGCCATTCCGAGAGCGACGCCATCAGGGCCTCGTCCCCGACGTCGGGCCAGCTCTCGGGATCGGCGCGGTGGAGGAACTGCAGCCGCTCGCGGAGCTGGCGCGTCGCCCGGCGCCACGGCAGGGCGCGCAGCCCGGCCGCGCGCAGGCCGTCGAGAAACGCCTCGGCCACCCGCTCGGCCGGCGGGTCGTCGATCGGCGCCGTCGCCAGGACCAGCGCGCCCAGGCGCCGCTCGCGCACCGCTTCGACGCGCGACCCGGCGGCATCCCACATCACGCTCTCGCGCGCCTCGATCCGGGCACCGAACAGCTCTTCGATCTGCTCTCGCCCGATCGGGGCGGCCAGCAGGATCCGCGCCTCGCGGCCGCGGTCGGCGACCTCCGGGGCGACGATCCACTCGCGGGTGGCGAGGCCCTGGCCTTCGGCGAGCGCCGCGCCGCGGCCGTTCGATAGCAGGTAGCGGGCGCCGCGCGGCGGGCCGGGCGCGGAGCTCGCGCTGGCGGAAGCCGCCGACAGGCCGTCCCTGCGGCGGGCGATGCGGTCGGGGTAGGCGAGCGCCAGCAGCTCGCCGGTGCGCTCGACGTCCTCGGCGGCGAGCCGGGCACCACGGCCGGCCGGCAGCGAGCGCCCGAGCGCCTGGGACTCGGCCAGTGCCCGCGCCAGGCGGCCGCGGCTGACGTCGTGTCCGGCGACGGCGTGTGCGCGCCGTCCGTGCAGCATCGCCTCGAGCCGCAGCCGCAGGTCGGCGTCGGCCGCCTCGCCCGGGCGGCGCAGCGGGTCGCGCTCGCCGAGGAGCGCCGCCAGGTGGCAGGCGAGCGTTGCGAGCCCCATGTCGCTGGCACGTAGCAGCATGTGCCCGAGCCGCGGGTGGAGGCCGAGGGCGGCCACCGACCTGCCGTGCCCGGTGATGCTGCCGGCCGGGTCTACCAGGTCGAGCTGCGCGAGAAGGTCGAGCGCCTGCGCGATCCCGGCGGCCGGCGGTGGATCGAGCCACGACAGCTCCTCGGCACGGGCGCCCCATGCCGCCAGCTCCAGGACCAGCGGCGCCAGGTCGGCGTCGAGCAGCTCGGCGCGCAGCCGCGGCACGAGGCCGCGCTGCTCGGCTTCGGTCCACACCCGGTAGCAGACCCCGGGGGCGGTGCGTCCGGCGCGGCCGCGCCGCTGGTCGGCGACGTCGCCGGTGACTCGCACCGTCTCCAGCCGGCTCATCCCGCGGCGCGGATCGAAGCGCGGCACCCGCATCCAGCCGCCGTCGATCACCACCCGGGTTCCCTCGATGGTCAGCGAGGTCTGGGCGATCGCGCTCGCCAGCACCACCTTTCGCCGCCCCGCCGGGCTCGGTGCGATGGCGCGGTCCTGCTCGCCGCGTGACAGGTTGCCGTAGAGCGGCAGCACGTCGACCCCGGCCGGCAGCCGCAGGGCCGCCAGTCGCTCGGCGGTGCGCCGGATCTCGCCGGCGCCGGGCAGGAAGACCAGCAGGTCACCGGGCTCCTCGCCGAGCGCCCGCGCCACCCGGCGGGCGACCGCCGGCTCGAGCCGCTCGTCGGTCGGCCGGCCCATGTAGCGGGTCTCGACCGGGTGCTGCCGTCCCTCGGCGGCGACGACCGGCGCCGGCTCGCCGTCGCCCAGCAGCTCGGCCACGGGTGTGGCGTCGAGCGTCGCCGACATCACCAGCAGCCGCAGGTCGTCGCGCAGCAGCCGCCGCGACTCGACGGCCAGCGCCAGCCCCAGGTCGGCATGGATCGACCGTTCGTGGAACTCGTCGAACACCACCAGCCCGATCTTCTCGAGCGCCGGATCCGACTGCAGCATGCGGGTCAGCACCCCCTCGGTGACCACCTCGATCCGCGTCGCCCGCCCCACCCGCGTGTCCCGCCGGATGCGGTAGCCGACCGTGCCGCCGACCTCTTCGCCCTTGAGGCTCGCCATGCGGTGCGCCGCCGCCCGCGCCGCCAGCCGGCGCGGCTCGAGCAGCACGATCTTGCGCCCGGCGAGCCACTCGGCCGTGAGCAGCGCTAGCGGCACCACCGTGGTCTTGCCGGCGCCCGGAGGCGCCACCAGCACCGCGGCGCCCCGCGCCGCCAGCGCGTCGCGTAACGGGACGAGGGCCTCGACTACAGGAAGCTCTGGCAGCCGCACACGGGGAGCTTACTGGTCGACTGCCAGCAGAGCTGGCAGCGTAGATCGCTTGAATGGCATTCAACAGGTCCGGAACTCGCCACGTGGCCTGCTCGGCGGTAGCAGCAGGGGGCAGCGCCGGGCGGTGCGCCCGGTCGCCAGGCCCTCAGGCGTCCTCGTCCGAATGCCGGATGCGGTCGTACGGCTGGGTGACGGTCGAGGCGATGTTGGCCAGGTGCGCGCTGATGCGGCGCAGAATGCGGGCCGACGAGGTGTAGACGATCGCCATGTCGGCGGTGAGATCGCTGTCGGCCAGCCGGGACACGTACTCCTGGAGCTCGGGCTTGAGCTTGGCGTGGGCGGCGAGCACCTTGGCTGCCCCCTCGACGTCGTCCTTGCGGAACGAGCGCGCGCACAGCTCGAAGTTGGGGCGCAGGCGGCTGGCGAGCTCGCTCAGCTCGTCTGCCCAGGCGCCCTCTCGCGGGTGCTTGGCCAGCGGCACCAGCTCGGCCAGGCCGCGCGCGAAGTCGCCGACCCGCTCGGCGTCCTGGACGATGCTGACCAGGATCAGGCTGGCCACCAGGTCCTGCTCGGGGTTGACGGTCAGGTGCTCGAGCACCGACCGGCGCACCATCCGCTCGCTGTTGTCGACCACGTCGTCCATGCTCTCCAGGTCGACCGTCAGCGGCTCGTTGTCGAGCAGCGCGGCGAGCGCGTGGTCGAGCATGCGCCCCGACTGATCCAGCATGCGGCTGACGTCGTCGAAGGCCGACTTGAGCAGCGTCGAGGTCTGGTCGCTTCCGAAGATCTGTTTGAACATGGTCTCGACCTCCAGGGCTGGCTCAGAGAACTCCCGAAAGCAGCAGTAGCAGGATCGGCAGGCCGTAGAAGAACAGCAGGATATAGAAACCGGCCAGCGGCCGGTTGCGCGCGCCCAGCCGCCCGACGGCACGCGCCAGCGCCAGCGGGATGGCGCGCATCGGCGGCGGTACGTAGATCAGCAGCGTGGCGGCCAGGTTGAACAGCAGGTGCGACAGGGCGACGGTCAGCGCCGCCGGCTCTCCCGTCGCCAGCGCGGCGAGCAGCGCGGTGATCGTCGTGCCGATGTTGGCGCCGACAGTGAACGGGAACACCTGCTCCAGCGTGACCACGCCCGCGCCGACCAGCGGCACCATGACCGAGGTGGTGATCGAGCTGCTCTGCACCATGACGGTCATTGCGGCTCCGGCCATCAAGGCGACCAGCGCCGAGCGGAACAGGGTGCGGTGCAGGGTCTGCTCGGCGCGGGTGCGCATCAGGCTCTTGAGCGTGTCGACCAGCAGCTTCAGGCACAGGATCAGCAGCCCGATGCCGATCGCCAGCGTCAGCGCACCGGAATCACCGGTAAGCGCCACCACCCATTCGGCGACCGGCCGCACCAGCTCCTTGACCGGGTTGAGCAGCTTGATGCCACCGGTGCCCTCGAGCAGCTTCTCGAGCGCGCCCGCGGTGCGCGACAGGAAGCCGGTGAGGATCTCGAGCGGCAGCAGGATGAGCACGCCCAGCCAGTTGAAGAAATCGTGCACCGTGGCGCCGGCGAAGGCACGCCGGAACTCCTCGCGCCGGGTGACGTGGGCGAGCGACACGATGGTGTTGGTGACCGAAGTGCCGATGTTGGCGCCCATGATGATCGGGATCGAGCCCTCGACGGTGAGAGCGCCGGCCGCCACCAGGCCCACGGTCATCGAGGTGGTGGTCGACGAGCTCTGGACCAGCGTGGTGGCGAGGATGCCGACGAACAGCCCGACGAACGGGTTCGAGGTGCGCTCGATCAGCGTCTCGGCGAACCCCTTGCCGAAGAGCTTGAACGCCAGCCCCATCAGATCGAGGCCGAGGAAGAACCCGAGCAGCAGCGCCACCAGGATGGCGGCCTTGAGATACCCACCCAGGCCGCCGGCCGGGGCGGGGGCTGCGGTTCCGGGTCTCATCGCTGGCGACGGTGAGGCTTCCGATCCGGCATGAGCGCGCGGAGACTACCACCTCGGCCGGTGCCTTGGGGCGACGGCGGCAGCGGTTCGAGTCTCCCCCCCCCTCGCCACCCGTCGCTGACGTCCGCCTTCGGGCTGGGGTCTCGCGCGCTGGCGGCAGTTCCGGCGCTGGCGGATCGGGTCGGCGGGGTCGGGCTGCGTGGTACTCGCGTTTTGTAGACTCTCTCGCGGAGCACCGCGATGGTCGAGTTCGTCACCCTCCTGCTGGGCGCGCTGGTCGCCGGCCCCACCGAGGTGCGGCTCGAGGTGCACCGGGACGTCGCGGCGGTGGAGCTGCTGCTGGACGGCACGGCGGTGGGCACGCTGCGCGCGGCGCCGTGGCGGGCGGAGGTGGATTTCGGCGCCGAGCTGGCGCCGCACCTGCTCGAGGCGGTGGCGTATTCGCCGGAGCGCGGCGAGGTCGGGCGGGCCAGTCAGTGGGTCAACCTGAACCCCAGGGAGTCGGAGGTCACGATCGCCCTCGACCGCGACCTGCGGAGCGGCCGGGTGATGGCGCGGGTGGGTTGGCAGAGCCTGGCGGAGGACAACCGTCCGCTGGCGGTGCGCGCGCTGTTCGACGGCGAGCCGCTCGAGGTGCGCGACCCGGCCGCCATCGTCCTGCCGCCGCACACGGCGGACCGGGTGCACCACCTCGGCCTGGAGCTCGAGTTCGCCGGCGGGGTGCGCGCGTCGGCCGAGGTCACCTTCGGTGGCCAGTACGGCGACAGCATCAGCTCGGAGCTGACCGCCTTTCCGGTGGTGCTCGGCGGGCGCGACGAGCTGCCCGAGCCCGAGGCGATGCGTGGCTGGTTCCGCTCCGGGGAGCGTCCGCTGCGGGTGCACGGTGCCGACAGGGGGGTGGCGGAGATCGTGGTGGTGAGGTCCTCCGAGGCGCGAACACGGCTCTATCGGATGCAGCGGCGGCGCGCGCCGGCGCCCGGTTTCGCCACCCTCGACAGCGACCAGCGCCTGCGCTTCCTCGGTGCCAGCCCGCAGCTGGTGGGTGGCGGCGCGGAGCCGTTCGTGGTCTTCCCGCGCTCGCCGGAGATCGGCTCGCGGATCCGCGGGCTGCTCGAGCTGCTGGCCATGGTGAGCTTGCCCGGCGCCAGCTCGCAGGAGCCGAGGCTCGCCGATGCCGTGGCGGTGGCCGGGCTGTTCGCCAACCGCAGCGCGCGGCGGCGAGCCGTGGTGCTGATCGCCACCGGCGACTCCCCGGACGCCAGCCGGTTCGATCCCGCGCGGGTGCGGAGGTACCTCGCCAGGGTGGGGGTGCCGCTGGTCGTGTGGAGCCCGGAGCCGGGCGGTGGGGCGGTGGGGGAATGGGGCCCGGCGGTGGACGTCTCGACCGGCTTCCGGATGGATCGGGCCTGGGCGGCGCTGGGCCGCGAGCTGGAGCGCCAGCGGGTGGTCTGGCTGAGCGGTCTGCATCTGCCGCAGCACATCGTCCTCGACACCGAGGGTGTCGAGGCGCTGCGCTAGCCACCGCCGGCAGCGGCGCGGCGCGCGCGCGTCGCTCGTCCGCCGCGCAGGGCGTGGCGCTGGACGCGCCGCCGCCGTCGGCGGTACTCTGCTCCGCCGAGGAGGGTTCCCGATGAAGCGTACCGCCCGATCGTCCGCCGTCCGCGGGTTCTCGACCGCCGCCGCGGCGCTGCTGCTCGCCGGCGTCACCGCGGCCGCGGCCCAGCCGCCGTCGCCGGGAGGCGGCGGCGAGGAGATCGCTTTCGAGGTCCAATCGGTCGACGCGCGCAGCTGGGTGGTGACGGCGCGCGACCTCGAGACAGGAGAGCTGTTCAGCTTCAGGCTGCCGCCCGAGTCGTTTCGCGGACAGCGGTTCCAGGCCGACCTGGGCGGCGGCGGACCGGGCGAGAAGATCACGGTCCAGGCACCGCCCGGGGCGCGGCTGGACAAGGCGGTGATCCAGCAGCCGATGGCAGCCGGCGGTCCGTCGGCGCGCTCGTCGGCGCGCGGTACCGGTCTCGACCGCGGCCAGCCGTCGGCGCCCGGCGGCCGCCCGGGCGGCGTGGGCGGCCGGAGCGGGCCGAGCCGTCAGCTCCACCCCGGCCGGCGCGCCGCGGGCCCGATGGAGTACCAGGTGATCTCGGTCGACTCCCGCAACTGGCAGGTAGAGGCGCGCGGCAGCGACGGCTCCACCGTCACCCTCGGGGTCGATCCGCAGGCGTTCGTCGGCTACCGGTTCCGCGCCGCGGTCAAGAACCTGCGCGCCGGCCAGGGGTTCGAGCTGCTGGCGACCAACGACCGGCCGCTCGAGAACTGCTGTACGGTCAAGGGACGCCCCGGGCGCTAGCCCGGCGGACCGCGCCCGCGGTGCCGCCCGCACCTGTCGACCGTGCCGCGTCCTGATCTCGCCGGCCGCTACGGCCGGTGGCTGGTTACGCGCCCCCGTGCGGCGGGCGTGCTGGCGGCGGCGCTCGGGCTGGCGCTGGTGGCGGCGGCCGGCCTGGCGGGACTGGGCTTCGACAACTCGCCACGGGTCTTCTTCGTGCGCGACGCGCAGCTCGTGGGTGCGCTCGACGAGCTCCAGGAGCGGTTCGGCGGCGGCTCCACGGTGCGCATCGCCTGGGGCGGCGACGCGTTGTGGACGGCACCGGGCGTCGCCTGGCTCGAGCGCGCGACCCGCCGGGCCGCAGCGGTCCGCGGGGTGGTGGCGGTGCACGGTCCGCTCAGGCTGGAGCCGTGGTGGCCGCCGGCGGAGGAGCCGGCGGAGCTGGGGCGGCGGCTGCGCGGCGATCCGCTGGCTCTGGCCGGCGGCTGGGTGACCGCCGATGGCGACTTCGTCTCGCTGCTGGTGGAGCTCGAGCCAGGGCTGTCGCGAGCCGACCTGCACGCCGCGCTGGCGGCCCTCGAGCGGCTGGCTGCCGAGGCTCCCGGCGCCGCCGCGGTGATGGCCGGCCTGCCGGTGATCGAGCGGGCGATGGACCGCTCGTTCGAGCGGCTGGTGCGCTGGATCTTCCCGGCGATCGCCGTGGTGTGCGCCCTTCTGCTGGCGCTGGCCTGCCGCGATCCGCTGGACGCGGCGCTGCCGCTGGTGTCGGTGGCGTTGACCGAGGCGGCGCTGGTGGGCTGCATGGGTTGGGCGGGCGCGCGTCTCAACCTGGTCAGCTCGGTGCTCCTGCCGATCGTCTTCGTGCTCGGTCTGGTGACCGCCACCCACCTCCAGATGCGGTTCCGGGCGCGCCGCGAGGAGGGCCTCGAGCCCGGCGCGGCCGCGGCGGCGGCGCTGCGTGACCGCGCGTGGCCGGTGTTCTGGGCCGGCGCCACCACCGCCGCCGCCTTCGGCTCGTTCGTCCTCGGCCGGCTGCCCGCGGCGCGCCAGCTCGGGCTGTGGACCGCCGTCGGCGCGCTCCTGATGGTGGCGGGCGCGTTCGCCCTCCAGCTGCCGGCGATGGCGCTGCTGGACGGCGCGCGCCGGCGGCGGAGAGACGACTTCGACCGCTTGGCCGGGCGGCTGGGGCGTGGCGTGGCGACGGCGGCGGCGCGCCGGCCGGGCAGGACGCTCGCGGCCCTCGGGCTCGCCGCCGTCGCGGCCGGCGCCGGCGTCCTGCGGCTCGAGCTGGACAGCAATCTGCTGGGCTACTTCCCGGCAGGCCACCCGCTGCGGGTGGGCTTCGCGGCGGTGGCGGAGCGCGGCGTCGGCGCCGCTCCCGCCGACCTGCTGCTCGAGCTGGACGGCGGGCCGGAGGCGGTGGCCGATCCGGCGGCCAGCTTCCGCGATCCCGAACGGCTGCGCCGTCTGGCCGAGCTGACGGCGGCGCTGCGCGCCGAGCCGCCGGTGCTGGGCGCGCTCGGCGCCGGCGACCTGTTCGAGGCCGCCGGCCGCCGCGCGACCCCCGGCGGGCCGTCGAGCGCCCGCACCCGGTGGCTGGTGCTCGGCCTGCTGCAGACCGACCCCGAAGCCAGCCGCCTGTTGGCGCGGATGGTGACGCCGGACGGCCGCACCGCCCGGCTCACCCTGCTCCTGCCGGTCACCGGTCACGGCAGCCTGCTGCCGGCGCTCGACGCCGCCGCCGAGCGCGCGCGGGCGGCCTTCCCGGAGGCCAGGGTGCGGTGGACCGGGGAGTACCCGCTGGTGCTGGTGGCGCAGCGCGACCTGCTGGCGACGATGTCCGCCTCGCTGGCGCTGACCGTGGCGGTGGTGGCGGCTGTGCTGGCGCTGCTGGCGGGCTCGCTGGCGGTGTGGGCGGCGGTGGCGGCGGCCAACCTGTGGCCGCTGGTGGTGGCCGTCGGGGCGATGGGGTGGGGCGGGGTGCCGCTCGACAGCACCACGGTGATGATCGCCGCCGTGGTGCTGGGTACCGCCGTCGACGACACCTTCCACACGCTCGGCGAGCTGCGGCGCACCGGCGGCGACGTGCTCGAGGCGATCGCCGGCGTGGCTCCGGCGCAGCTGCTGACCACCACCATCCTGGCGCTGGGCATGGCGAGCTGCGCGCTGTCGGATTTCCTGCCCATCGCCCGCTTCGGGCTGGTGACGGCGGCCGCCCTGGTGGCGGCGCTGGCGGGCGACTGGCTGCTGCTGCCGGCGTTGCTCCGGCGTCGCAGCGGACGGCGCGAGGCGGCTAGAATGGCGACAGGCGGAGATTCATGACGGGCGAACCGATAGGCATCCTGACCGGCGGCGGCGACGTGCCGGGTCTCAACTCGGTGATCAAGTCGGTGGTCTACCGGGCGTCCGAGCTCGGGCGGCCGGTGATCGGCATCCGGAAGGGGTGGGAGGGGCTGACCCACGCCGACCTGAGCGCTGGCGACGATCCGGTCTACATCCGGCGGCTGAGCCGCGAGAACACCCGCACCATCGACCGCTCGGGCGGTACGGTGCTGCACACCTCGCGCACCAACCCCTCGCGGGTGGCGGCCGACAGGCCGCCGGCGCATCTCGGCGAGGCCGAGCTGGGCCGGCTGTCGGAGAAGGACGGCTTCCTCGACTTCACCCCGGTGGTGCTCGACAACCTGCAGCGGCTGGGGATCGGCACGCTCATCACCATCGGCGGCGACGACACGCTGAGCTACTCGGCCCGCCTCCACGAGCACGGCTTTGCCGTGCTGGCGGTCCCCAAGACGATGGACAACGACGTTCGGGGCACCGAGTACTGCATCGGCTTCTCGACCGCCATCACCCGCGCCAAGGACCTGATCAACCGCCAGCGCACCACCCTCGGCTCGCACGAGCGCATCGGGGTGTTCCGCATCTTCGGCCGCGACGCGGGCTTCACCGCGCTGTACACCGGCTACGTCACCTCGACCCGCTGCCTGCTGCCCGAGTACAAGTTCGATCTCGACCACCTGTGCGAGCTGCTGGTGTCGGACAAGCGGGACAACCCCAGCCACTACTCGCTGGTGGTGGCCTCGGAGGGCGCGGTGTGGGAAGGCCAGAACCTGGCCGAGTACGGCGAGGCCGACGCCTACGGTCACAAGAAGAAGGTCGACGTCGGCTACGCGCTCAAGGAGGAGATCCGGCGCCGCACCGGCGAGGACACCATGGCCAGCGACCTGACCTACGACCTGCGCAGCGGCGACCCCGACTCGATCGACCATCTGGTGGCGATCACCTTTGCCAACATCGCGCTCGACCTGATCGGCGACGGCGTTTCGGGCCGCATGGTGGCGATCCGCAACGGCGCCTACACCCATACCGTGCTGCCCGATCCCACGCTCGGGCCGCGCCGCGTCAACGTCCAGCAGCTGTACAACGCCGAGCGCTACCGGCCGAACTACACGGCCAAGCTGGGCGCGCCGCTGCTGCTGAACATGGAGTAGCGCGAGCCGCCGCCGGCGGTGCCGGCCGGCGCTCGGAACCCGGGAGACGTTGGGATGATCCGACCGCTCATCGTCGGACGCGGCAGCGCCGGCCAGGCGCTGCACCAGGCGCTGGCGATGTACCCGGACGAGGTGGCGCCGGCGGTCTGGCTCGAGCGCGGGGCGCCGCTGCCGGAGCCGGCCGACCCGGAGCGCGAGCTGCTGCTGATCGCCAACCCGCACGCGCTGCACACCCCACGGCTGCTGGAGGCCGCCGAGCGGGGCTACCGGTACGCGGTCTGCGAGAAGCCGGCAGCGGTGGATCTGGCTCAGCTCGCGAGTCTCGACAAGCTGCCGCTCCAGGTCTGGGTGTGCCACGGCTACCGCATGCTGTGGGGCCCGCGCGAGCTGCGCCGCGCCTGGCGAGCCGGCCGCTTCGGCCGGGTGCTGTCGATCGAGGGCCGCTACTGGCATTCGAGCGCCACCCACGAGGCCGTCGAGAGCTCGTGGAAGGACGACCCGGAGCTGTCCGGCCGGCACGACGTGCTGCTCGACCTGGCGACCCACTGGACGGACCTGGTGGTGTTTCTCGCCGGCCGGCTGCCGGCGGCGACCACGGTGCGCCGGTGGCACGTCAACGCCAGCGCGCCGCACCGCGACACCCACCTCCACCTGGCGATGGACCTGGGCGAGGTCGCCAGCCTGGGCTCGGTGTCGAAGACCGTGCACGGCGCCGGCAACCTGCTCGAGCTGTGGGTGCTGGGCGAGGACGCCACCGCCCGCTGGCGGTTCTCGGACCCGGACGTCATCGTGTGGGGGACCCACCGCGTGCGCTCTACACAGACGCGGGTCGCCGCCGAGCCGCCCTACCGGCCGCCACCGTTCCACGGTCTCGGCTGGATGGAGGGCTACGGCCGGCTGGTGGCCGAGGTGATCGCGACCATGGCCGGTGGCGGCTCGGCGGTGGCGCCGACCCTGGTCGAGCACCTGGCCGTGCTGCGTTGCCTGCTCGAGGCGGTGGCCCTCGACGAGGCGCCGGCGCTGCCCGGCGACGGAAGCCGCCAGTGACGGCGGCGGGCGGGGGCGGGCCGCTCGGCGCGCTGCCGCTGGTGCTGTCGGCCTGCCTGCTGGTGGCGGGCTGTGCGCGGCAGCCAGGGCTCGAGGTCGATCTGCCGGTTGCCGACGGCGTGGTGTTGCAGCGGCGAGCGCCGCTGCCGGTGCGCGGCTCGGCGGCGGCCGGCACCCGCGTCGAGGTGGCGCTCGGCGGCGACACCGCCGCGGCGCACGCCGGCGACGACGGCCGCTGGCAGGTCGAGCTGCCGCCACGCGAGGCCGGCGGCCCGTACGAACTGCACGTCGCGGCGGGCGGCGAGCGGCGGGTCTTCCGGGATGTCCTGGTGGGCGACGTCTGGCTGTGCTCGGGGCAGTCCAACATGGAGTGGCCGGTGGCCAGGTAGCGCGACGCCGAGACCGAGATCGCCGACGCCGGCGATCGAGCCATCCGTCACTTCAAGGTGCCGCGCTCGTGGTCGGCGGCGCCGGCGACGACCCTGGCGGGCGGCGTCTGGCGGCCGGCCGAGCGCCGGTGGGTGGGTGAGTTCACCGCCGTCGGCTACTTCTTCGCCCGCGCCCTCCGGCAGCACGTCGACGTCCCGATCGGCCTGATCGACTCGACCTGGGGCGGCAGCCGGATCGAGGCCTGGATGAGCGCGCCGTCGCTCGGCCTGGGCGAGGCCGAGCTGCGGGGCGTACTGGCCCGCGAGCGCGAGCGAGGCCGCGAGAACCTGCAGGCGATCGCCGCCCGCAGCGGCGGCCTGCCGGAGCGCGACCCCGGCCTGGTCGACGGCCGTGCCGTCTGGGCCGAGCCGGGGCTCGACGAGGCGGCGTGGCTCGACATCGAGGTGCCGGCGCTGTGGGAGACGGCCGGCTGGGAGGGGATGGACGGCGTCGCCTGGTACCGCACCGGCTTCGAGCTGACCGCCGCCGAGGCGGCGGCCGGCGCGCGGCTGTCGCTCGGCACGATCGACGACTCCGACACCGCCTGGGTCAACGGCCGGCGAATAGGCGGCCTGGAGTCCGCCTGGAACCGGCCGCGGCTCTACGATCTGCCGCCCGGCGCCCTGACGGCGGGTCGCAACGTGGTGGCCGTGCGGGTGGTGGACACCGGCGGTGGCGGCGGCATCTACGGCGATCCTGTGGCGGTGTGGGTGGAGGCGTCGGGACGGCGGCAGCCGCTCGCGGGGCGTTGGCGGTTCCGGGTGGGCCAGGCAACGGTCAACCTCGCGGACCGCAAGCGCGAGCTGCCGGCGGTGCTCTACAACCAGATGATCCACCCGCTCCAGCCGTACCCGCTGGCCGGTGTCCTGTGGTACCAGGGCGAGTCGAACGCCGGGCCCGCCGACGCCCACCACTACCGCGAGCTGTTCCCGGCCCTGATCCACGACTGGCGCGCCGGGTGGGGCGAGCCCGGGATGCCGTTCCTGTTCGCCCAGCTGGCCAGCTTCATGCCGCCGCCGAGCCGGCCGGTGGAGAGCAGCTGGGCGGTGCTGCGCGAGTCGCAGGCGGCGGCGCTGGCGCTGCCGGCGACCGCCCAGGCGGTGCTGATCGACGCCGGCGACGCCGCCGACGTCCATCCGCGCGACAAGCAGACCGTCGGCGAGCGGCTGGCGCTGGCGGCGCGCGGGGTGGCCTACGGCGAGGAGCTGGTGCACTCGGGGCCGGTCTACCGCGGTCACCGGGTGCGCGGCGAGCGGGTGGTGATCGACTTCGACCACGCCGCCGGCGGGCTGGTGGCGCGGGGTGGCGGCGCGCCGCGCGGGTTCGCGGTCGCCGGCGAAGACCGCCGCTTCGTCTGGGCCGAGGCGGCGATCGAGGGCGAGCGGGTGGCGGTGTGGAGCCGGTCGGTGCCGCGGCCGGTGGCGGTGCGCTACGCCTGGGCCGACAACCCGGCCGGCGCCAACCTGTACAACCGCGCGGGGCTGCCGGCGGCGCCGTTCCGCACCGACGGCTGGCCAGTGGAGCCGCCGCCCGAGCCGCCGCCCGAGCCGCCGGACTGACGGCCGCCCGGCCTGCTCCGGGGAACACCCTGCCGCGGCGGCCGCTAATGCAACGGCAGCTGCCAGCCCGCCTCGACGGCGCGGCCGAGGGCGGCCTCGTCCCGCCCCACCAGCCGGACCGCTTCGACCAGCGCCACGCGCGGCAGCAGACGCTCGTGGCTGGCCAGCGCCGACAGGCAGAGGGTGGCCAGGTGGACGCCGCGAGGCCCGGCGGCGGCGCCCGCGTCGAGCAGCCGCACCCGGGCCGGCGTGTCGAGACCTTCCGCCAGCGCCGGCAGGGTGAGCACGGTGGCTCCGCGGTCGAGCCCGGCCAGCCGTGGCCGCACCGCGGCCGCGCCTTCCGGCGTCAGCATCACCACCGCGTCGGGCCGCTCGATGCCGGCGTGGTCGATCGGCTCGGGCGCCAGCACCAGCTCGGCCACGCTGTGGCCGCTCTTGACGGTCACCGGGTAGTCGGCGCGCTGCGCCGCCCACAGGCCGGACATCACCGCTGCGGTGGCGCCGAGCCGGGCGGCGGTGCCCACCCGGCCGCCGGCCGAGCCCGCCAGCACCAGCCGGTAGGCCTTCCCGAGGCGAGGGGTGAAGCGTGCGGCGAGCGGCCGTGGCGGCAGGGCGGGCAGGCGGTGGAGCGGCGCCGTCATGGCTCGGTAGCCGGCGGCGTACTCGGTGCGCTTTTCGTCGACCAGCAGGCCGGTGGCGAAGCCGAGCTCCTCCAGGGTGTCGGTGAGGCTCTTCTTCGACCACCGGTTGCGCGGCTGGAAATAGGCGGTGCACAGCTCCCAAAGGTCGAGCAGCGCGAAGCCGGGGTGGAGGATGGCGGCGGCGATGCGCTCGTCGAGGTCGGCGTCGAAGCTGGTGCCGCGGTAGACCCAGCTGGCGCCGTTGGCGGCGACGGTGGCGCACAGGTCGAGCGGCCGCTCCAGGTTGCCGGCCGGCGTGGTGGTGGTGATCCCCCCGAGCGGCGTGGTGGCCGACTGCTGGCCGCCGGTCATGCCGTAGTTGAAGTTGTTGAACACCAGCAGGGTGAGGCCGATGTTGCGCCGCGCCGCGGCCAGCAGATGGGCGCCGCCGATGCCGGTGCCGCCGTCGCCCATCAGCACGATCACGTTCAGCTCGGGGCGCGCCAGCTTGATGCCGGTGGCGTAGGTCAGGCTGCGGCCGTGCAGGCCGTGGAAGGCGCTGGTGGCGAAGTACTGGTCGGACAGACCGGAGCAGCCGATGTCGCTGACCAGCACCACCTGGTGGGGGTCGAGCCGGGTGCGGACCAGCGCCTGGTTGAGCCGGTCGAGGATGGGGCCGTGGCCGCAGCCCGGGCAGAACGGGTACGGCGACCGGTTGCGGTAGGTCGCGAGCGGCGTGAAGGTGGTCGCCCGGCTCATGCCGCCACCGCCTCGAGCAGCTGGTCCGGGGTGATCAGGGTGCCGTCGATCCGGTGGACGCCGACCACCTCGCGGTCGCCGGCCAGCCGCTCGATCTCGCGCCGGTACTGACCGAGATTGAGCTCGGCGACGACGATCCGTCGCGCGCCCTCGAACGCCGCGGCGAGCGCCCGCTCGGGCACCGGCCAGAGGCTGTGGACGGTCACTGCCGACACCGCGGTGCCCCGCCGGCGGGCGGCGCGCACCGCCGCGCGCATCGCGCCGGCGGTGGTGCCATAGCTCACCACCACCGTGTCGGCGCCGGCCTCGAGGTCCGGGGTCACGCACTCGATCTCGTCGACGTGGTGCTCGATCTTGGCCGCCAGGTGGCGGTTGAGCCGCCCGACGGTCGCCGGGTCCTTGGTGATGAACGCCGCCTCGTCGTGGGTCGAGCCGGTGAACCGCACCAGCCCGTCGCCGTAGTGCGACACCGGTACGACGCCGTCTTCCGGCTCGTAGCGGTACGGGAGCGCGCCGCTCGAGCGGGCGCGCGGTCGCACCGGCGGCCGCTCGAAGGCGTCGGCCGCCACCGTGTTGCGGGTCAGGTTGAGCTCCTTGTCGGTGAGCAGGATCACCGGACAGCGGAACCGCTCGGCGAGATCGAAGGCGCGGCGGGTGAGGCTGTAGCACTCGGCCACCGAGGACGGCGCCAGCACGATCAGCGGATAGCCGCCGGCGGTGCCCCAGCGCGCGAACTGCACGTCACCCTGGGCGGTGGTGGTGGCGCCGCCGGTGGCCGGCCCCAGCCGCTGTACGTCGACCACCACCAGCGGCACCTCGCCGAGGATCGCCAGGCCGAGGTTCTCGCTGTACAGGCTCATGCCCGGCCCGCTGGTGGCGGTCATCGCGCGCGCTCCGGCCATCGCGGCGCCCAGGCACATGCCGATCGAGGCGATCTCGTCCTCGGCCTGGACGGCGATGCCGCGCGCCTTGGGCAGCTCCGCCAGCATCATCTCGAGGATGCTCGAGGCCGGGGTGATGGGGTAACCGGCGAAGAAGCTGCAGCGGCTGTCGAGCGCGCCGCGCACGAGGGCAGTGGCGCCGTCGATCAGCTCGCGCATGGCGGTTCGATTATCCGCCTCGGCGGCGCGCCGGGCACCCTCCGCCGGGGTGGGCGGCAGCCGGCCTTTTCCGCGGCCGCCCGCGGTTCTTTATACTCGGGCCCGGTGCCGGACCGCAGGCCCCCACGGAGCGCGCGTCCCGCCGGCTGGCTCGCGGCGGTCTGCCTGCTGTGGCTGGCGGCGGCGCCGCCGCCGGCGGCGGCCGGCACGGTGATCACCGGACTGCGGGTGAGCGTCGACACCGGCGACGCGGTGACCGTCCACAACCAGGGCTCGAGCGCCGCTGCCGGCGCGGTGGGCTTCTGCCCCACCGCGGCGGACTGCGGCTACCCGTACACCAACGGCTGGCTCCACGACTCGGGGTCGATCCAGTGGTCGGACCCCGGTGGCGTGCTGACCCTGGAGCTGGACGCCACCGCCATGCACATCCGCAACCAGGGCGGCTCGGCCGACGGCGCCAGGACGGGCTCGGTGCAGCTCGCCGGCTCGACCACGCTGGGAGCGCACCTGCGCGCGATCACCGGCGGGGTCAACGGCGACTTCACCTCGGCCGTCTCCCGCAACACGCTCTCGAGCATCGATTTCGACGTCACGGGCTGCGTCATGTTCACCGCCCCGGACCTCATCGTCGAGGCGCCGTCCACCGACGACCCCGCGGTGACGCCGGGCCA